>CAZMKY010000096.1:0-22066 GCA_964566835.1 uncultured Rhodobacterales bacterium | reverse complement strand
TTCGCTGCAAGAGGTCTGCCACGTTCTGGCCCGGCAGAAGGGCAGCCTGATACTTTCTTGCGACGTCGACTTCGGCGCATCCGGCGCCCCGATCTTCACTTTCGAAGATGGCAGGGCCCGTATCGTGTCGGTCGTATCGGCAAAAGCCATGGTGCGGGACCAGCACGTCGCACTTGGTACGAACCTTGAAAAGCCGTTGGCCGATCTGATGGCCCTGATGGGCGCATCGGACGGTGTATTTTCCAGGCGTGAAGCGGTGCCGACGGCAAACGCAGAACCGGCGTTCAAACCTGTGGTGAGACGGGGTCTGGCTTCGGGTCAGGGTGCGAAATTCGTCAAACCCTAGTGCTTGACGGACCGGGTCCCGATGGCGACGCTTGAGGCATGATCAAGCAGAGCCTCATTTTGATTGCATGCCTACTGCCGAGCGTGGCCTTGTCCGAAGCGCCCGACGGTGCGGGCAGGTTCGAAGGCCCTCGCGGGCCAAACGCAGGCACATGTTCAGCCGTTTTGATCGCTGAAGACCTGATCCTGACCGCGGCGCACTGTGGCGGTGGGGCCCGGCCGGGCGGATCCTTTGGGTTCCGCGCCGGTGGCCAGCAAAGCGATGCGATCCCCGTCGTCGCTTCAGCCGTGCACCCTCTCTATGATCTTGAAGGGCAGGGCGTCCGCCGATTCCGCTTCGATCTGGCGGTCTTGCGCCTCGATGGGACCGCGCCCGCACGACCGATCGAAACAGGACCGCCCGCAGAAATCGGAGAGCGTTTGCACATCGCAACGTGGAAGGCAGTGGATGGAGAGGGGTCCCGTCTTCGGCCCTGTCGCGTGATCCCAGGTCGTCCCGGTCTTGTCACACTGGCCTGCGCTGTAGAAGGCGGGGAAAGCGGCGGTGCCGTGCTTCGATCAAGGGAAGACGCATGGGAACTGGTTGCCATTCTGACCAGCCGCGGACGACAGGGCGATCTGCCCATCGCACAGGCCACGAATGTGGAAGGACGCTTGCGTCCGATCTTGCAGCTTCTGCCTTGACCTGCGTCCCACGTGGCGGCTCTTGAAGCGCCAAAACCGCATGCCTACATCTGTCTCAGCCGGAGGCCAATTCTGGGTCCGGCCCTACTTCACCGCCTTGCCCAAAACGGGAAGGTGACATCGTTATCGCTCAACGGAGGATGACCTCATATGCGTAGTTTTGATCTTGCACCGCTTTACCGTGCAACCGTCGGTTTTGACCAAATGGCCGACCTGATGGACCGGGTTCTGGCAGACACTCAGACCAGCCCGTCCTACCCGCCCTACAACATTGAAAAAACCGCTGATGATGCTTGGCGCATCTCGATTGCCGTCGCAGGTTTCTCGGAAGCCGACCTCGGCGTTGAAGTGCGCGAGAACGCCCTGATCGTCACCGCGAAAAAAGCCGCGGAAGACGCCGAGCGAACGTATCTGCATCGCGGCATCGCGACACGGGCTTTCGAGCGCCGCTTCACACTCGCTGACCACGTTCGAGTGTCCGGCGCCAGCCACGAAAACGGCATGCTCCATATCGAGCTTGTCAAAGAAGTCCCGGAAGCGCTGAAGCCCCGGCGTATCGAGATCGCCAATGGCGCATCGGTCGAGGCCAAAGCCGTTGAGGCCAAAGAGCTGAACTAAGCGTTTTCAGGTGACCTGATTTGGCGCATGCGGTGAATGCCGCGTGCGCCTTTTCTTTTGCCTATTGGCCCGCGATCCACAGCTCCAGAATGCCGGGCTCCCGCGGTTCGTCGCGCTTGACCGGATACTGCCGCACAGATGCCCCCATAAGCCGGGCAAGCGCCTGCGCCGTCGGGCGGTCATCGCGGTGATAGTAGCGGACCTGATTGCCTTCGATGGCGAAAGAAACCGGCGTCACTGCTCCCAGATCCAGGCGTTTGGACGACAGGAAGTCCGTCACGCGTTCCAACTGCGCCTCTGGCAATGCGATGGGTGCAAAAACGCGGACCCGCCCCTGAAAGCTCGGCGGGATGTCGAGTGTCGCATCGCCTATGGCAAGGCGGGCCGCCAAGGGGATCTCGATCCCGCGCTCCGGCAGGACAGGACGCGCCCCGGGATCGAATTCGGTCGGGTAGTTTAAGGTGCCAATGACGGGCAAGGCGTCTGTTCCCGGACGGATGACCATTGGATCCCAACCCAGATATTCCCCGACGGTCGGCGGTGTATCATTCGCGATCCGAATGACCTCAGGTTCCAGCGCTGCGCCGGCCAGTTCAGGCAACCGATCGAGGTTGGTGATTGCGGCGCCTGCGACGAGAGCCAGACCACCGACCAACCCAAGTAGTCCAGCACGCACCACGCGGTGTTCCCGGGCAGGGGCAGGCAAAGCTTCAGGGGCGGCTTCTGGCACTGTAACTTCAGGTTCGGGTTGGGGCGCAGGGTCCACCTCTGAAGAGAGCATGACGTCGTCTTCAGGCACGATCTCGACGTCCAAGGTCGGAGTTGCGACGATCTCTACGTCCACAGGCGTCGGATCGACGAGGCTCGCGGCCCGCGCTGCCGGGTCGAAGTCATCTTCTTCCGTAGCCGACTGCCCGGCATCCAGCCAAGGCTTCGTGGGCTTCAGCGGGGCTTTGTCAGGCTTGCCCTTAGCCGCCAGAACTTTCGCGCGTTTGGCACGCGCTTCCTCAAGCCGCGCCTCGAGCGACTTCGGCCCCTCATGGGACGGCTCGGTCACCGCACGAAGATGCGTGACGTTGGATGACGTCTTCTTTTCGGCCATTCTCGGCTACAGGCAGCGTTGGTACGGGCAACCAACTGTCATAAGACACTCTGATTCTTGGATTCGATCCAGAGATTCAAGGAATCTCGTGGCTGTTTAGTGGACGAAGTTGTCAAAAAGTCGGGATTGTTTCGTTCGGCGTGCCAATCAAGCCGTGAACCACCAGCGCTCATAGGCTTTGTAGCCGTCGAAATTCCCATTCCGCGCAAGGGTTTCGCTCGTTTGGACGCGCGTGGAGAGGCCGTTGAGGGCGTGCGCGGTGGCCGCAACAACAAGCGAGGGGTCGTCGCTTTGACCCTCGCCCCAACGCATGTCAGCCACGATATCAGCCCGGTTGACGGGCGTGATCGCGATGCCAATGCCCTCTGCCGCCGCGCGTGCGATCACGTGGTCGGCCACCCCGGACATGGCCCGTGGCAAGGGATTGGGCAGCGCCATGTTCAGGTGCCGGACCGAATGCGCGTTGCCCATTGGTTCCGGTCTTTCGGGCGAACTTCCAAGGCCCAGAAAGATGTCCCGAACCAGCCCTGGTCCGTCCAAGCAGCAGCTCACGGCCGCACGGACGTCCGGCGTGCTTGTCATTAGGCGGAAGACGAACTGAACGGCGTCCGGCACGTCCTGAACTTGGACGTTTGGCGCGCGCTTCAGGAAGCCAACGGCGCTTGGGTCGATGCCGTCAATCGCGTCGAGATCTGCATTGATCAGCGCGTTCTGCCGGCGCGTCGGATCGGGCTCGATCCGAAGCTCACAGGCATCGAAATGTGCGCGACCGGCGTGGATATAGTCTTCATTGCGAACAGCACGCAGCAGCAGACCCGGCGCTGTCTCGGCCAGTTTGTAAGGCCCGGTACCGTCAGGTGTCGAAGCGCCGCCTGGCCGGATTGTCAGCAGTGGATCGGCCAGCAATCGCGGCAGGTTGTAGGACCCCGGCTCAGTCTTGAACGTCAAACCGTCGGTGCCTGTGACCACCAGGTCCTCGACGAACCCCAATGCGCCGCCAGGAGCCATATGCGGGGCAAGTGATAAAACGACATCTTCCGGTGTAAGCGCTTTGCCGGAATGGAACTGGACGTCCCGACGCAATTTGACGTGCCATTCCGTGCCGGTCCCGTCTGGCTCCAGTGTTTGGGCAAGGTCTCCTGCGACAGCGCCGCCCGGCAGTATCACGGTCAGAGCGTTCCCCGTCAGGAAAGCCAGATGGCGCCCAAGTTCATCGCGGTTGCCCTCAATCGCCACGCGGAAAACGCCGCCTCGTTGCGGGGTCGCGGCCTGAACCTTCGACACCATGCCCATGGCGGTTGGCACAGTGACGCCCGCGGAAAGCATGGACGAAATAAAGGCCCGGCGCCCGATATGGCCACGCCGGAACTTCATCGTCTGCTCGCTGATAAAGTGGGATGTTTTGTCCCGCATCAGATCCGATCCCAAAAAACGAAGCCAAAGCCTGCACGATCCAAGCCCGTCATGCAATTCACCTTCTGTCCATCAGTCTGCTCAAAATACTCCGGGGAGGGTCGGAGGGGCGGCGCCCCTCCGTCAGCGGATCACTGGTCCAGCGCTTCGGCCAGTCGCATGAGCGACACCGCCTCAGACCGGTATCCGAAAGGGTCATCGCCCCGCGCGCCATTGGCCAACTGAATTGCCTCGGCCCAGCCCCAGGACCCCAGGAAGTCGCCGTCTCTCAGAAGTTGACCAAAGCCTGCCATTGCAACAGAGAAACGGATGTCGTCGGTGCCCGCTTTCGTCTCTGGAAGGATTGGCGTCTCGATCAGGGTGGAGGTGTCAGATCCCGGCTGCTTGTAGCGCAGTTTCAGAAAGCCAAGTTCGTCGGACGTGGAGGTGTCGGGGCTGTCCTCGCCATAGCGCAGGGGCGTGTTCCGAATGGCGGCCGATCCGACAGGGGTGACTTCATAGATCGCAGTGACAGAATGCCCGGCGCCGATCTCGCCTGCATCGACGCGGTCATTGTTGAAATCCTCGCGTTCCAAGGCCCGTGTCTCGTAGCCGATCAATCGCCATTCCGCGACTTGAGCCGGGTTGAACTCGACTTGAATTTTCACGTCATTCGCAATGGGGAACAGAGCACCGGACAGCTGATCGACCAAGACTTTGCGCGCCTCGACAAGCGTATCTATGTACGACGCCGTGCCATTCCCGTTCTGGGCCAAGGCCTGCATGACAGCATCGTCAAGATTGCCGCGCCCGAAGCCGAGAACACTCAGATATGTGCCGCTGTCCCGCTTTTCTGCGATCATGTCCACTAGAGCGTCCGGATCAGATATGCCGACATTGAAGTCGCCGTCCGTAGCAAGCACTACGCGGGTCAGTTCGCCTTCATCCGTCATGTCTTCTGCAACCTGATAGGCCAGCTCAATGCCCGCCGCGCCAGCGGTGGATCCACCAGCTTCCAAGCGATCCAAGGCCGCAAGGATCGTCGCCCGTTCGCCAGCTGGCGTCGGTGCCAAAACCTGTCCCGCTGATCCGGCATAGGTGACAATTGAAATCTGGTCTTCGCTCCGGAGTTGGCCAAGCATCAGTCGGAAAGACTGCTTCAACAAAGGCAGTTTGTTCGCCGATTGCATCGAACCGGACGTGTCGATCAGGAAGACCAGGTTCAGCGGTGGTCTGTCCTCCGTGGCGGGCATCTGGCCTTGAATGCCGATATGGACAAGGTTCGTGCCTGTATTCCACGGCGTTGGAACCACGGTCACCGTTTGACTGAAGGCGTCTCCGTTTTCCGGCGCGGCGTAGTCATAGGGGAAATAATTGACCATTTCCTCAATGCGTATTGCATCGCGGGGCGGCAGTTGCCCGGCATTCAGGGAAGAGCGGACCACGGCATAAGAAGCGGTGTCGACGTCGATCGAAAATGTTGAGACAGGGCTCTCAGTTGTGACGTTCAGTCCGTTTTCTTGCGCGTTTGCGAAGCTTTCGGTGTCTTCTTCCACGACGATAAGGGTGTCTTCCTCAACGACGATAGCGGAGTTTCCAACCACCAGCGGCGCCGCATCATCGCTGAGCTGCACTGCACCTCGGTCAGCACGCATCGTCTGCGGTGCGGCCGGGGCGATGGCGACGTCTTCTTCTTCGAACAGGGATGGCATGATGACATCGGATTCAACACGTCGCGCCTCAGGCGCGCCGCTGGCGATCTCTGGCTCTGCCGCGTCAAGGAGTTCAGCCGATGGTGCGGTCGTTTTCCGGGTGCCGAGTTCCGCCAGTTCGTCTGTCGGCAAGATGAGAACCAGCGCGAGGGCTGCGGTTGCGGTCGTCAGGCCAAGTGCGGCCTTCGTGGACAGGGTGTTCAACATGATCTTCGTTCCTTCTCCGATGCGCGAGAAGATCCCGCGTCTAGGAGTAGGACGCGGCTCGGACGCCGTTCCTTGGATGTGGTCGAAGTTTTCTTGCGCGCGGGCAAGGATGTCCGCCTTCCGTGCGGCGTCAGGCTTCGGTGTTGCGGAACTCAAGGCCGCTTTCAGGTCATCCAGTTCGTCTGTCATTCCTCAGCGTCCTTCATTGCGCGGAGCGCTTTCTTCGCTTCCGAGACCCGCCAACTGATGGTCCCTTCCGAGACACCAAGCACTGCTCCGGCTTCTTTGTGGCTCATGTCATCCAGGACCAGCGCCAGCGTGTCGCGCAGATCGTCGCTCAGCGCCGCCATTGCCGTTTGAAGCCAATCCTGCGCGGCGCGGGCGTCGGTAGCCTCTGCGCGCCGCCCGATTTCAGCATCGCCCCAGCCCATGGCGGCTTTGGATCGCGCCATGTCGCGTCGCCGGGCGTCGTGGGCGGCATTGACCACCACTCTGTAGAGCCACGTGGTATAGCGACCCTCCCCACGCCAGCCTCTCAGGCGATGCGGCAAGGTCAGGCACACGTCCTGCGTCAGATCTTCAGCGTCGGTGCGCCTGCCCGTCAGTCGGAACGCCAACCCGAAAACGCGGTCATAGTGACGCTCGACCAGAACGGCGAAGGCCGTCTTGTCGCCGTCACGGGCCGCGCGGGCCAGATCCTCGTCAGGGGTTGTCATACGCATCACGTTGAGTGAGACGCACCTGCCAGGTCAATCCTTGGGCAGATGTCGAAAAATTCTTGGTGCTGCTCTCTTCGGGCGCAAAGCAGGCCATCGCCACAATTCCTCCCCAAAACGGGCGGAATGCTCTGTTTCAAAGGTCCTCGATGATTTCAGCTTTGGGCATTGGCACATGAAACTGAGCAACTTCGATTGGTCCATCATTGCATTCGCGCTCGCCGGAGGCGTCTTGATGTCGTACCTCGCGGATCTGCCATTCGTGCTAGGGGCCTCGATGAGCCTTTTTGCTTGGCTTCTGCACCCGCTCTTCCTGCTCCTGCATCGTGTCTACCACATGATGTTCGGCAACCGTGAAACGCTCCTGTTCTTCAATCTTGCGCGCTCTGCGCGCCGTGACGAAATCCGTCGTGAAGACTTTGCCGCGCTGTCCGCGATCTATGATCTGGACTTCGCCGCGGCGGGCATAGATCAGGTTCAGAAGTATCGGCGTCTGATCGAGGACATGAACACCCATCTTGGGCGGTTCACCGAGAAGAAGTCTTCGCTGAAGGCAACGTATCTGCGGCGTGGTCTACGGGACTTGTCGCGGTCCATGGATATTGAGCCTACGAATTCAACCCGCCAATTTGATCTTGCCATGGCCGAAGTGCACGCGCACGAATTCCGCCGTCCGAGTAAGATCAAGCAGGTAACGGACCGCATGTTCTCCCGCGCGTTCGGGATGAACTAAGTTGCGCGACGGGCCGGAGGTGAACCGGCCCGCTGATCTGCATTCGCGTCAGACACTCATGCAGATGTATTTCATTTCCAGATAGTCTTCCATGCCGTGGCGGCTGCCTTCGCGGCCAAGACCGGATTGTTTCACGCCACCAAACGGCGCCACTTCGGTTGAGATGATCCCGGTGTTCACACCGACAATGCCATACTCAAGCGCTTCGGCGACCTTGTAGACCCGGCCCAGATCTCGGGCGTAAAAGTAGCTCGCCAGGCCGAAGATCGTGTCATTGGCCATTTCGATGACGTCGTCTTCATCCTTGAACCGGAAGAGCGGCGCGAAGGGCCCGAAGGTTTCCTCGGTGGCCACTTTCATATCCTGTGTCGCCCCTGTCACGATCGTCGGCTCGAAGAACAGCCCACCCAGATCATGCTCTGTGCCACCATAGAAGACCGTGCCGCCCTTGGCGGTGGCGTCCTCAATATGCTCTTTCACCTTCTCCACTGCCGCGGGCTCAATCAGGGGGCCAAGCTCCGCGCCATCCAGACCGTCGCCGACCTTCATCGCGGCCAGCTTTTCCTTCAGGCGTTCAGCGAAGGCGTCATAGATGCCATCTTGGACGTAAAGCCGGTTTGCACAGACGCAGGTCTGGCCATTGTTCCGAAACTTGCAGGCAATCGCGCCGTCAACCGCCGCGTCCAGATCGGCGTCATCAAAGACGATGAATGGCGCGTTGCCGCCAAGTTCCATCGAGCATTTCATGACTTGATCGGCGGCTTGTCTGAGAAGGATGCGGCCGACTTCGGTCGAGCCGGTGAAGCTCAGTTTGCGAACCTTGGGGTTCTCGCAGAACTCCTTGCCCGCATCGGACGACGAGGTTGATGGCAGGATGGACAGAATGCCCTTAGGCAGGCCCGCGCGGTCCGCGAGCACGCCCAAGGCCAGCGCGGAAAGCGGGGTCAGCGTTGCCGGACGCACGATAAAGGCACAGCCCGCCGCGAGGGCCGGTCCCGCCTTTCGGGTGATCATGGCGTTGGGGAAGTTCCATGGTGTGATGGCCGCAGCCACGCCGATGGGCTGCTGGATGACCATCAGTCGCTTGTCCGGTTGGTGACCCGGAATCGTCTCGCCATAGACGCGCTTGGCTTCTTCGGCGAACCATTCGATGAAGCTTGCACCATAGATGATCTCGCCCTTCGCCTCGGCCAGCGGCTTGCCTTGCTCGGCCGTCAGGATCGTGGCCAGATCGTCGGCATTTTCGACCATCAGATCGAACCATTTCCGAAGAATATTCGCCCGTTCTTTTGCGGTTTTGGCAGCCCACGACTTCTGAGCCACATACGCCTGATCAACGGCATCCGCGATCTGAGCCCGACTGGCATTGGCCACGCTGGCCACGACATCACCGCGAGCCGGATTTGTGACGTCAAAATCCTCGTCCGCACCAGCAACCCAGTCACCACCGAGATAAAGCTTCGTGGCCAGAAGGTCCGGGTCGTTCAAAAGGCGGGACAGATCGGTCGCGGCATCAAGCATGAGGGTGTCCTTTGGGATGTCTTCAAGATAGGTCTGGTCACACATATAGAACTGATTTCGGCCCGACGACATGAAGAACGACATCGCCTATGCAAACGCCGACTTTATTCCGGGTGCCGCCGCGTTTCCGGAACGTTGGGCCGAGGAGGCGCGCGCCTTTCGGGAACTCGAAGCCGCAATCGGCCGGGCCAGACTGAACCACGCTTACGGCGACCATGAGAGAGAGAAGATGGATATCTTCCACCCCGCCGGACCGGCCAAGGGGTTGGTTGTGTTCGTGCATGGCGGATACTGGCTTCGGTTCGATCGAAGCTACTGGTCGCATTTTGCGACCGGGGCCACGGCGGCCGGTTGGGCAGTGGCGATGCCATCCTATCCATTGGCCCCAGAGGTACGAATTTCCGACATCACAGCTTCGATCCGGCGCGCCATTGATGTCGCGTCTGGCATGGTTGCTGGGCCTATTAGGCTGACGGGACACTCGGCTGGCGGTCATCTGGTTCTGCGTGCCGTGATGGAAGACGGTCCGATTGCCGCCTTGGACCGGGTTGAGAAAGTCGTCCCGATCTCGGCGGTGGCAGACCTTCGTCCGCTGTTGGAGACCTCCATGAATGCATCGCTGCAACTCGATGAGGTCTCTGCGGTCAGTGAAAGCCCTGCCTTGGGCAAAGCACCGGATGGGATTGCGACAACTGTTTGGGTCGGAGGTGCGGAACGCCCTGTTTTTCTTGATCAGTCAAACTGGCTTGCCGAGGCTTGGCAGGCAGAGTTGGTCGTCGTCCCTGATCGACACCACTTTGACGTCATTGACGGTTTGCTTGACGCTGAAAGCGACTTGGTCAGGACGATATTGGGCTGAGCCTAGGTCCAATCCCCCATGCCGCTCGCCCGGATCACCTCTCCGCGGAAGATGCCGAGGGTGTGGAGCAGATCATCAACTATCGACAGGCGCCAAGGCTGTCCGGTCTCATCCGGCAGAAGCAGAAGCAATGTGTCGTCGCCGCCCCTGAGATCCTGCAATGTGGCGACGATGGCAGGTGGAAAGTAGTGCGCCAGCCGAATTTCATGCGCATGCCGGATGACGTCGACCTGGGCGAGGTCGACAAATCCGCCCACCCGGTCCACCGCATCAATCAGCCGGGCAAAGGCAAGGGGCTGGCTGGCGAAGGTGCCTGACAGCACGACAATATCAGCCGGATATCGCGGAGCGCTCATAAGGGCGCCCCTTCCGTCTGTCTCAATTGTCCGGCGTTCCCATCATCCCAAAGCGCCATCCTGCAAGGGTGCCACGAGGCTGGCTGAAGGGAAAGCCTCTTGCTAATGAGCGGTCGCCGCCCCAGTTACTAGGGCACGGCCGATCAGGGGGTCCCATGGTTTATGTTCGCTGGTTTTTTCGGATTATCGTCTTCGTCGTCGTTGCCGCGACGCTGCACTACACGTTGCCGCAACGCGACATCGTACAAATCCTGAACACCGAAGTCCGCCGCGTGGATTTCGGCGCGAATTCGATTTTCTGGGCCAATTCCGGCGCGGGTGATGCGGTCGATACCGTGAACAGGGATGTCCTTTTCATCGAGGCGCAGCGCCCGAACGGCAGCACGAGCGTTTATCGGAACGAGGACACGGGGTGGGGCTGGCCCCCGTATTTCAAGTTCGACACAGCAGATCTGCAAGCGCGCGCCCGCGTCTTCATCACCGGCACGGGAGAGGATCAGTGGGTCGCCATCCGGCACTATGGATGGCGCAGTCAGTTGTTCTCGATTTTCCCGAACGCCGTCTCGATTGACCCGGTTGAAGGACCAGACGTGCGCCTGATCCCGTGGTTCAACATCATTTTCCTGACCCTGGGCGGGATCCTTTGGCTCAGCCTCTGGCGTCTTTGGCGGAACTTCCGGTCGCATCGGATTGATCCGCTTGTCGACGATCTGGATGCGCGTGGTGATCGCGCGCGGGGACGGATTTCGCGCTGGTTCTCTGGCCGCTGACGGGAAGGGGGCTCTGCCCCCCGCGCTTCGCGCTTCCCCCCGGGATATTTACAGACCCGTGAAGGCCGGGCCCTATTCGCCGTAGGGCACCCAGACGGTTTTCACTTCGGTGCTGGCCTCCAAGAACGGTCTGAGGTTGGGGTCCGCCCAATCCTGCGCTTTTCCGTTGTTCACCCAAGTGCGTTTCAGGTTTCCTGCGGCCTCTGCCTCGATGGTCTTTGAAAGGTCGGAGGGGGAGAAGGACCAGACGGCGTCGATATCCATGTGACCGCCCATGTGCGTCGCAAGATCAGCATGCGCACCGGTCAGGATGTTGGCCACCCCGGCGGGGACGTCCGACGTCTCCAAGATCTGGATGAAATCCGTTGCTGCCAGCGGGAAGGCTTCCGAGGCCACCGCGATCACACGGTTGCCCATCGCCAAGGCAGTCGCCATCGGTGTGACCAGGCCAAGAAGCGGCGCGGCGTCATCGGCGAAATATCCGATGGTGCCCACGGGTTCATTCATGGCCAGTGCAACCCCGCGCAGCGGCACGGGCTTTGCGGCGCCGTCAAACTTGTCGGCCCAGGCTGCGGCTGCGAAGAGGCGTCGGATGGATGTCTCTACTTCGGCCTCTGCCTTGCTGGCGCTTGTGCCGGTCAGATCCTCCAAGCGCGCGGCCATCTCGTCCGCGCGGGCCGAGAGGTTTTCGCCTATGTAATAGAGGATCTGCGCACGAAGATGCGCCGTCGTCTTGGACCATCCCTTCGCCTTGCCGGTCGCCTCAACCGCGTTTCGAAGATCCTTCCGATTGGCCAGGCTAACATGGCCCAGAAGCTTTCCGCGTTTGGACCAAACGGCGCGGGAATAACCGCCGTCAGGGCGCGCCTGCTTGCCGGCGATGTAAAGCTTGGCAGTACGGTCGATCCCTGTCGGTTCCACCTCTTTCGTGGGGGCCTCAAAGGCCGCGAGGCGCGCGTGATCCTTTGGCTTGCCTGCAAGCTTCGTGTAGGCCCTCAGACCCTCCCAGCCGCCTTCACGACCAAAACCGCTTTCGCGCACGCCCCCAAAACCGGCGGCGGCGTCGAAGAGGTTCGTCGCGTTGACCCAGACAACACCGGCCACCAGTTTGGGGGCGATGTCGAGGGCGAGGTTCACATTCTCAGTCCAAAGCGTCGCCGCAAGGCCGTAGCGCGTATTGTTAGCCAGCTCGACCGCCTCGGACGGCGTCCGGAAAGTCGTCGCGACCAAGACGGGCCCAAAAATTTCGTCCTGCATCAGCGCATCAGAGGTCGTCAGGCCGGTGATAAGCGTTGGCGGGTAGTAGCATCCAGCCTCTGGCAGTGCAGTCTCCGGCTGGAACACTTCGCCGCCGGAGCCGCTCACCAAATTTGTGATGGTGTTCAGTTGAACCGGATCGACGATGGCGCCGATGTCTATGGCCTTGTCCAGCGGATCGCCGATGCGGAGGCCCGACATCCGACGCTTCAGGCGGGCGTAGAAGTCTTCTGCAATGCCTTCCTGAACCAATAGCCGCGAGCCTGCGCAACAGACCTGCCCCTGATTGAACCAGATCGCATCGACCAGACCCTCAATCGCGCTGTCGATGTCCGCGTCATCGAAGACGATGTAAGGAGATTTGCCGCCAAGCTCCAACGTCAGGGCTTTGCCTGTGCCAGCCGTTGCCTTTCGGATGGCTTTGCCAACAGACGTCGAGCCCGTGAAGGCAATCTTTTGGATGCCCGGGTGATCGACAATGGCCTGTCCGACGGCACCATCCCCCGTGACGATGTTGACAACGCCCGCCGGAACGCCCGCTTCCCGCATCAGGTCGGCAAAGAGGAGCGCCGTCAAAGACGTGTATTCTGCCGGTTTGAGGACCACGGTGTTGCCGGTGGCCAAGGCAGGCGCGACTTTCCATGCCAGCATGAGAAGCGGGAAGTTCCACGGGATGATCTGGCCACAGACACCAAGCGCTTCATGACCTGGCAGTTCTGTTTCCATCAGTTCAGCCATGCCGGCGTGATAGTAGAAGTGGCGGGCAACAAGCGGGATGTCGATGTCACGGCTTTCCCGAATGGGCTTGCCATTGTCGAGTGACTCCAGCACCGCAAACAGGCGAGATTGCTTCTGGATCAGTCGCGCCAGTGCATAAAGCACTTCCGCCCGTCTGGAAGGATCGCGTGCCCAAGCTTTCTGCGCTTTGCTGGCCGCGGTCACGGCAGCATCGACGTCATCCTGCGTGGCCTGACTGACTTCTGCCAGACGTTCGCCAGTGGCAGGGTTGTTGCTGTCAAAGGTCTGACCGGGCGCCGTCCATTTGCCGCCGATCATGTGGCCAAAGCGGCGGTCATGGCGATCAAGCCATGCGAGAACCTCAGCCTTGTCCTCCGGGGCTGGCCCGTAGTCCATGCTGTTGAAGATATCGCGGACGTTCATGTCGTGGCTCCTGCGAGGCGGGCAGAGAAAAAAGGAGGGTGGGTCATCCGATGCCGTGGCGATAGCCGGCAGAATATCGACCCGTGACGTGATGTTCGAGCTGTCGTTCAATGTCGCCCAGAAGGCTGGATGCACCAAAGCGGAAAAGGTGCGGGCTGAGCCACGCATCGCCCAGTTCGTCCTTGATCAGCGTCAGGTACGTCAATGCGTCTTTCGCCTTTGAGATGCCACCGGCAGGTTTGTAGCCGACTTTCACACCGGTTTCGGCTTCAAAGGCGCGAATGGCGCGGATCATTGTCAGGCTGACGGGAAGCGTGGCGTTCACGCTTTCCTTGCCTGTCGAGGTCTTGATGAAATCGGCACCGGCCATCATGCAAACGAGGCTGGCGCGGGCGACGTTTCGAAGCGTCCCAAGCTCTCCGGTGGCGAGGATCGCTTTCACATGGGCGTCACCGCATGCCTCGCGGAACGCGCGCATCTCGTCAAAGAGGGCCTGCCAGTTGCCCGTCAGGACGTGTCGGCGCGAAATGACAATGTCGATCTCGCTCGCGCCTGCGGCGACGCTTTCTTCGATCTCTCGAACGCGCAAATGAAAGGGGGAAAGGCCGGCTGGAAAGCCGGTTGAAACGGCCGCAACGGGCAATCCGGTGCCCCGGACGGCGTCAACAGCGACCGGGACCATGTCGTGATAGACACAAACGGCGCCGGTGGTAATCGGTGGCATGCCCAAGGCGTCCAAGATGTCCTTCCGGACCGGATTAGCGGCCTTCGCACACAGCCTGCGGACCCGGCCTTCGGTGTCATCCCCCGAAAGCGTCGTCAGGTCGATCATCGTGATTGCCTTCAGCAGCCACGCAGCTTGCCAGTCCTTCTTGACCGACCGTCTGCCCGGCAGCGTGGCGGCACGACGTTCGATTGCCGATGTATTCGCCTGAACGCTTTTCACCCAGTCGAGATTGAGCTGAGTGCCGGGATTGCGTGGCGTCTGGACCTGCGGCAATTGGGCCGAGGTCGTCGCGGCGGCATCGGTTTGAGAGAGCGTTTCGGCAGTCATGGGCAAGCCTCAGAGAAAGAATGAGCGTCGCACGTTGGCGCGCAATAATCAATATTGACCAAACGGTCAAATATTACCTGTCAAACCCGTGAAAGCACCAGGCCGATGGCAACGAAGCCGACGGCAGCCAATCGCGTCAGGCTGAGTTCGCGCACCGCCAGGCCAAAGGCGCCGGTCGCATCCAGCACCAGCGCCGCCAGAAGTTGCCCTAGGATCAATGCTGCAACCATGGTCACGACACCAATCGTTCCGACTGACCACACCGCCGCCCAGACATAGATCGCGCCCAACGCGCCGCCGGCCCAAGCCCACCACGGGGCAGCCGATAGCTCTGCCAGGCTTGGAACAGCGCCGCGTACAATTGTGATCACTGCCAAGACAAGAAATCCCACGAGGAACGAAATGGCCGCTGCGGCGACCGGATCACCGACGGATCCCGCCAGCCGAGCATTGATCGGCGCTTGCACTGCAATCGCGACGCCGCCTGCAAAAATGGCAGCGAGCGCCAGCCACGTTGTTGCTGTCATCAATCGATCCTTTCCGCAGGGTCAGCCTCGTCCCGGCCACTTGCCTTCCCAATTTGGCCGGTCATACTCGGAGCATCACTAAGACAAATAATAGGGAGAACAACAATGGCACTCCGCCACGTATTGATGGCCAGCACGGCTGCGGCGCTTGTCGCGACCGGCGCTTCCGCCGAGACACTGCGATGGGCGCGCGCTGGTGATGCGCTGACGCTTGACCCGCATGCGCAGAACGAAGGCCCGACCTCTGCACTCGCCCACCAGATCATGGAACCGCTCGTCATGCGTGACATGACCGGCGCGATTGTTCCGGCTCTGGCAACCGAATGGGGCCCGTCCGAAGACGACCCGAATGTCTGGGTCTTCTCGCTGCGTCAAGGCGTGACGTTCCACGATGGCGCTGCATTTGACAGCGAGGACGTGAAGTTCAGCCTCGACCGCGCCATGACACCGGATTCCGACTACAAGGAACTTCTGGCTTCGGTTGTCGAAGTGCGTGCGCCTGATGCTTACACGATCGAGATCGTGACCAACGGTCCGAACCCGATCATGCCGAATAACCTGACCAATATGTTCATGATGGACAAAGGTTGGGCAGAGGCGAACAACGCCGTCAAAGTGCAGGACTATGAAGGTGGCGAAGACACCTTTGCTGCAAAGAATGCCAACGGCACTGGCCCCTACAAACTGGTCAGCCGCGAACCCGACGTGCGCACGGTTCTCGAAATCAACGAGAACTATTGGGGCATGGATGAATTCCCGATGGAAATCACCCGGATCGAATACACACCGATCCAAAATGCAGCGACCCGTGTTGCCGCCGTTCTGTCGGGTGAAGTTGACTTCGTCCAAGACGTTCCGGTGCAAGACCTTGCCCGTGTCGCAGATGCCGACGGCCTCGACGTGCGCACGGCGCCACAGAACCGCGTGATCTTCTTCGGCATGAACCAAGGCGACGCAGACCTGGCAAATGACGACGTTGATGGCGCAAACCCGCTGGCGGATCGCCGCGTGCGCGAAGCGATGAAAATCGCGATCAACCGTGACGCTATCCAGAAGGTCGTCATGCGCGACCAGTCACAGCCAGCCGGCGTTATCATGCCTCCGTTCGTGAACGGCTGGACGGCTGAACTGGATGCCGTGCCCGCGACCGATATCGACGCCGCCAAGGCGCTGATGGCGGAAGCCGGCTATGCTGACGGCTTCTCGATCCAGTTGGACTGCCCGAATGATCGCTACATCAATGATGAAGCGATCTGTCAGGCGGCCGTGGGCATGCTGGCCCAGATCGGCGTGAACGTGAACCTCGACGCCAAACCCAAGGCGCAGCACTTCCCGCTGATCAACAACTTGGAGACGGACTTCTACATGCTGGGATGGGGCGTCCCGACGTACGATTCCGAGTACATCTTCAACTTCCTCGTCCATACGAAGGGCGACAAGTACGGATCGTGGAACGGTACGCGCTACACGAACCCAGATCTTGATGCGAAGATTGTCGCTCTTGCGTCCGAGACGGATCTTGAAAAGCGCAACGGCATGATTGCCGAGATCTGGGCACAGGTTCAGGAAGACGTTCTGTATCTTCCGATCCACCACCAGGTTCTTAACTGGGGCATGAAGAGCAACGTCGGTACGATCGTCGCACCTGACGATACGGCGAAGTTCAAATACTTCACGATGGGCGGCTAAAAAAGTGGCTGAGGTCGGTCCGTTAAGGCGGGCCGACCACTCATTTTAACAAAAGATATATCTGCCGTCAGATTTTCACGATATTGTGAGGCTCCACTCATCTATCGCGGGCATTCCGTGTACGAGCCGGATTTATTTTGATCTGGCCGTGAAGCTGCTGGAGGGCTTCATGGGGCTCGAATCTACCGGACGCAGGTCGCGCTACGACCTGTCTGACTTAGGGTTCATGGACGATTCTCGGATTCCCGAGATGGACATGATCTGTGATCTTGCGGCCCGTGCTTCAAATTCTCCGATGTCGGTGATGGTTGTGGGCGACGACGTTGCCGGACGCCAGCGGCTCAAGGGCGTTTTCGGGGTCGGCGACAGCACGTTGAAAAAGGCAAGGATTGTAACGGGATCAAGCCTGATTGGGCGCGTGCGAGAAGCTACGCGGGTCGTGTCTTATACCGCGCCACCACAGGACGGCATCAGCCCGGAAGACCTTGCCGTCTTCCATGCCATTTCTTTCCTCGGCGCACCGGTTTATGGCCCGGCAGGAGAGCCGATTGGCGCGGTCGCGCTTTACGATCACATGCCCCGGACATGGCGTTCGGAAGACTACAAAGTCGTACGCGCCGCCGCCGATTTGGCGTCAAAACAGGTCATGATGCGTGCCGCGCTCGCGACGCTGAAGATCATGGCACAGACCTCGGAAACCGAAATCCCTATTCTCCCACACTGACCTAAGGTCGTTGCCGTTCAGCGCGAGTGCTTTAAGTTAACGGATCAGAAGAAGATGCGGGCCGCCGGTCCGCAGACCGACAGGAGACTCCGAAAAATGCTTCGCTTGACTGCCGCACTGGGCACATCCCTCCTCGTGGCTTTGCCCGCCGCCGCGGAAGAATTCCGCTGGGCGTCCACCACTGATCCACAAACGATGGACCCGCATGCCGTGAGTTCGGCGCCCGTTCTGGGCTTCTTGAACAACGTCTATGAAGGCCTTGTCCGTCGCGGCAAGGACATGTCGATCGAACCCGCTCTGGCAACATCGTGGGAGCCGATCGGCCAAGGCGAAGGATGGCGCTTCAAGCTGCGCGAAGGCGTCACGTTCCAAGACGGTTCGGCATTCAACGCGGAAGATGTTCTCTTCTCGTACGAACGTGCCGCGTCGGAAGCGTCTGACGTGCGTTCATGGTTTGCGCCGGTGTCCGAAGTTCGCGTTGTCGACGACTACACCGTCGAGATCATGACATCCGCACCCAACCCGATTTTCCCGGATTCCATCGCCAACTGGATGATGATGGACAAGGGCTGGACCGAGGCCAACAACGCCGCTGTTCCGGACAAGGAGCAGGGCAACTTTGCCACCCTCAACGCCAATGGCACGGGTGCTTTCCAAGTGGCCTCTCGCCAGCCCGGCCTTGAGACGGTTCTGGAACCGTTCGACGGCTGGTGGGGTGAGGTTGAGCACAACATCACAAAGGCCACCTTCACGCCCATCGGGAACCCAGCCACCGCGGTGGCGGCACTTCTGTCCAAGGAAATCGACCTGATCAATCCGGTTCCGATCCAGGATGCTGCGCGCCTGTCTCAGTCTTCGGATGTGCAGGTGATCCAGGGCATTGAAGCCCGCGTCATCATGCTGGGCTTTGGCCATGAAGCAGATGCTATCAAGTACGGAAGCGGTGATGCAGAAGGCAATCCCTTCGCGGATGCACGCGTCCGCGAAGCCGTTGCAAAAGCCGTCAACGTCCCGGCGATCCTGCAAACCATCATGCGTGGCAACGCAGAGCCCGCCAGCCAGCTCGTCAGCCCGGCGATGCGCGGCTATTCCGAAGCCAACGCGGCGGGCTATGCCTTTGACCAAGATGGCGCACGGGCGCTGCTGGCCGAGGCGGGCTACGCCGACGGTTTTTCCTTCGGCCTGATGTGCCCGAACGATCGCTACCTGAACGACGAAGCCGTCTGTCAGGCGATCACGGGCATGCTGGCGCAGATCGGATTGACCGCGCAACTGAACGCGATGCCGGTGTCCAACTACTGGCCAGAGCTACGTGCCGACAACTATGACATGTACCTTCTGGGTTGGTCGCCCGGCACGTTCGACGCCGAGCACCCGCTGCGCTTCCTTGCATCTACGCCGAACGAAGAAAAGCGTCTCGGGTCATGGAACTTCGGCGCCTATTCCAACGCGCGCATCGACGAAATGCTTCCGATGATCCAGTCCGAGATCGACGAGGGCAAGCGTCAGGCCATGTTGGATGAAGCCGCAAAGATCCTGCAGGACGAAGTGGCCTACGTGCCGCTTTATGTGCAGCCGCTTCTTTGGGGCGCGGGTGCCAATATCGAACTGACCCAGCGTCCGGATAACTTCTTTATCCTGCGTTGGGTGACGGTAAACTGATCACCCAAACGATTGCCGGAGGGGAAGCTCTCCTCCGGCGCATCCTTGGGGACCTGACCCCGCCTCGCGTACAAGCGATCAGATGTCCTGACCTTTGTTCAGAAGATCTTCGATCAGTTGACGCTGCAAAGCCCCACTATCGCCGTTCCCGAAGCTCATCGCTCCGCCGGAGTAAAGTGTGCCGTAGCTCAGCGCGAGGTTGACGGTCTGCCCGAGTGCGGAAAGGAACTGATCGCGCTCCA
Organism: uncultured Rhodobacterales bacterium; assembly: GCA_964566835.1. GTDB lineage: Bacteria > Pseudomonadota > Alphaproteobacteria > Rhodobacterales > Rhodobacteraceae > CAZMKY01. The sequence continues at coordinate 2,735 of CAZMKY010000096.1, read as the reverse complement.
ACGGGCCCAGCGGGTGGATAAAAACCGCCCAGAGCCGACCGTTGGCCACGGCGTAGCGCGCGTCGAGTGCGGTGTCGAAGTTGGCTTGCATCACCCGCATCAGTTCTTCTTCGGACATGGTTTCACTGGACCGGATCGGAACGAACGCGCGCATTCTGTCCGCAGCAGGATCCATGACGACGAGGACTGGCAGGTCCGCGACGGTCAACTGGATCCGGCTTGGCGAAACCTCAGCTTCCGGATCGACCGCCAGCGCGATTTCCGCAAGGCGGTCGATTGTCATTCTGGGCTCGACTTCGATCGACGGCGCATCCTGGGTGTCTTGGGCAACAGCAAAGGAAACGGTCAGGGCAACCGTGGCGGCGGCAAGGGCAAATCTTGAAACGGTCATTTCTCGTTCTCCTTTGAGGCGATCTCAGCTTAGGCCGCGAACGCGATCACTGAAAAGGAACCTTGCCGTGAGGCGTGTTACGCCACTTCCACCGAACGGCGCGCGACGTGTTCGTTCCACCGCCAGAGCGCCCACGCCGCAGGTACCGCGGTCAGGCCGAGGATCGCGAAGGCCAGGGGTGTGCTCTCCAAGCTCTCGAAAAGCTGTGTATAGGCGTGGATGCCCGCGAAGGTCACGGTCGCGTTGAAGACACCGCGTTTGGCGCCATGCGCGGCCCAGACGGCAGCAACAAGAAGACCAATTGCCCATACGACGGAGTACACACCTTCGGAGATGAAGAAGGCCGTTGCCTGCCATTCCTTCTTGCTGGCGTAGTAGTCGGTCCAACTCGTGTCGTTTGGCTTGCTGCCTGACCAGAGGAAGGTTTCACCCGGGTAGTCGCCCCAAAGCGAACCGACCAGAAAGGCCAGGTTGAGGACCACAATCGCCATTACGGCAAGAATGCCGGCGTGACGCGCGATACGGTCTGATTGGTGGCTGACAACAAAAAGGCAGGCCACGGCCAGCATAGCCATCTGCAAGATCGTGAAGGTCGTCTCTGGCGAGTAGAATGCATAGGCCGCGTGAAAATATGCGGTGCCCGTGCTGAGCATCTGAGCGAAGGGGACAATGGCAAGTGCCGTAATGAAGCGCACGTTCAGCCAAAGGCCAGATCCTGCAACGATCAAAGCTGTGTAGAGATGGACCAGCGCCAGCGGCACGCCAAGGACGTCTTGCACGTCGGCCGTGATGTAGAGTCCGGCGATATGAAGCCCCGCTCCCATCAGGAAAACAGAGCCTGAAACAAAACGAAGATCTTGCGGACCTTTCTGAAAGGCCCAAGCCGAAACAGCGCTGATCAGTCCTCCGAGCATCAACAGGATTGGGCCGCTTTGGTCTTCGAGTTGCTGGGCAATCTCGATGCCTGCTCCGGCGATCCACAGACCCGCGCCAATCAGCGCGGCGGCATGACCGATCATCCGGTAAAGGACACCGCCCCGGACGAGGACAGCCAAGCCAAGTACAAGAAAAATCCCGCCCGCGACTGCAACAGACAACGCATCGGCCAGCCAGAAAATCAGTCCGAAGGCGGCAGAGAGGATGCCCGCACAAAGGACGACATTCACGACCAGCGCCATCATAGTGTCGCGCGATCTTCGTATGATCTCGTCGGCTTGGGAGGTCGTCAGCACACCTTCGCGAAGAAGCTGCTGAGTATGGATGACGTGTGTCATGTGAAGTCTCCTGAACAATGTTCAAAAATTCATAGACTATTAGTGAACGACGTTCAATAATCAGGAGGCCAGTTTGACGTAACGTTCTGCGACATCGCGAAATCATCTCACTTCGCCTTGACCCGGCCTCGGCATGGCACCAGAAAAGACAGATGCTCGCTTACGTTATCCGGCGCGTTGCGCAGTCCATTCTCGTGTTGCTGGTCGTTGGGCTGGTGGCGTTCTCGATGTTTCGGTTTGTCGGTGATCCGATCGACAACATGCTGGGGCAGGAACGGACCCAAGCCGATATTGACCGCCTCAGGACGCAACTTGGTCTGGATCAGCCGTTTCCCGTCCAATACTGGAACTTCTTGCAGCAAGCCGCGACAGGCAACTTCGGGGTCAGCTATCGGCAGGGACGACCTGTTTCTGAAATCATTGCTGAACGCGCCCCGGCAACGTTGGAACTGGCGCTTGTGTCAGGGATATTTGCGCTTGGGCTTGGCATCGCGCTGGGCGTCTACACGGCCATCCGACGACACGGCATATCTTCAAATGTGATCATGTCACTCAGTCTGATCGGCGTCAGTCTGCCAACATTCCTGATAGGTATTCTCTTAATCTACCTCTTCGGCGTTCAACTCAGGTGGCTTCCGACCTTCGGGCGGGGCGAGACGGTGGATCTTGGGTGGTGGACAACAGGGTTTTTGACCTCCAGCGGCCTTCGATCCTTGATCCTGCCGGCCATCACTCTGGGTCTCTACCAAATGACGCTGATCATGCGTCTTGTCCGTTCCGAGATGTTGGAAGTTCTGCGGCAGGACTACATCCGCTTTGCTCGCGCGCGTGGCTTGAAAGAGCGAGCAGTGAACTTCCGTCATGCGCTGAAGAACACGCTGATCCCGGTGATTACTGTCATGGGACTTCAGATCGGCGGCATTATCGCCTTCGCCATTGTAACTGAAACGGTCTTCAACTGGCCGGGCGTCGGGCTCTTGTTCATCAATGCCATCCAGTTCGTCGATATCCCGGTCATGGCGGCGTATCTGATGCTGATCTCGGTCATGTTTGTCATGATCAACCTGATC
>CAZMKY010000095.1:0-8488 GCA_964566835.1 uncultured Rhodobacterales bacterium | reverse complement strand
TCTACGCGGCCAAAGACTATATCGACAAGCAAGCCGTAGGGTATTGGACCCGATCGCGGTCCGAAGATCTGATCGCCATTGGCGTCGCGGTTCTGCATTCGGGCGAGCGTTTGCCGGACTACATGTTGCGCGACAGCACGGTCTGGGCGCTGCGCCATTTCGGATTGTCCAATCGGTTCTGGAAGATGCTGGACGAGGCTGGCGGGCCAACCGGGATCAATCCGCAAATCGCCGACGCGCGCGCCGCGTTCGAGGTTGTTGCAAGTGCAACCGATCAGAGCCGAATTGAGTCCGCCCTGACGTTCTTCGAGCAATTGGGTAACAAGGATTGCTGGCAGGCCCGGCTGGAGCTGCTTGGACCCTCGGCTGTTGCAAATCCGCTGGAGACGCCACGGCGCGCAGTTTGGCCGGGGCGCGGGCAGTCTGCCCTGCGCGAAGCCGCTTTCCCATCGTCCCAAGACAAATCCATCGATCCTGATTTCGCGGATGCTGCCGGACGCGCGATGCACGAAGCCTACCGCCCCTTCGGTATGAGCGAATTCTACGACGTGCAGAAAACGGCAGGGGCTTGGGCTTTCGCGAGAGCCACCGGCGAGGGGGATCAGTCGGCGCAAGGGTTCTCGGCCTTGCTTGGAACAGTATCTGCCAAGTCGCATTGGACCGGCTTGGCCCTCGGCGCCGCCTTGGCGCAGGTCTTCCATTTGAAAGACCCAAAACAGGCAGAGCGTATTGCAAAGGATTTACTCCTGCGGGTGAAAAAATGCCCCGAGCAAGAACAGGCGAGATGTTTTGCGTCCCCAGCTGCAGCAGCAGCGGCCCATCGCTTGGCGGCGATCGCAACACCGGGACCAGAGGTGAAACGGCTTCTGAAGAAGCTGCCAAGATCCACCGCGAAACCCAACGGCGTCGCCGCCCTGTTCGACACGGTCGTCGTCGTGTTCTCCTGCAAGCCCAACTTGGAGACGCGCATCAAGACCATCCGAGAGACCTGGGCCAAGGATCTTGACCGCTTGGGCGTGCCTTGGATCGTCGTGACAGGCGATGGCGATGGCACAAAGACAGACAACGTGGTCGCGCTGGACGCGCCGGACGACTATGAAGGCTTGCCGCAGAAGACGCTGGCCGCCGTGCGCTGGGTGGCCGAGAACACAGAGGCCGGACATCTCTTCAAAGTGGACGATGACTGCTTCCTGAATGTGGAAGAAGTCTTCTTTTCGTCCAGCCATCTTGGCGCGGACTACTATGGCCGCGCGCTGGAGCGCACGGTCGGACAGATGGACCGAACGTGGCATTTCGCCAAATCGCGGACGGACCGTGGACGCTTTGAGGTCGACAAGTCGCCCGAACCGTCGCGCTATTGCGATGGCGGATCAGGCTACGCGCTCAGCCGCCGCGCGATGGAGCACCTGCTGTCCTCGGCCGAAGAGCCGGCCGGGCAGCGCGTGATCGAGACATCATTGACCGAAGACAAGATGGTCGGCGATCTTTTGTCCCTGAACGGCATCACGCCGGAAACCGATGACTACCGGATCACGGTGCACCGGAAGGATCACGATGGTCGCCTTGTAACGCTCTTCGAAGATGGCTTTGCGCCGACACGGGCAACGCCGGTCAAGCTGATCCACCTCGACACGCATGTGACGATGCCCGAGATCGCGGAGGGCCTGAAGGGCACCAGATTGCGCGAAAAGAAGATCTGGCCAACTTATGATGCCGTCGCTCTAGGATCCGACAGCAACTCGCTTGAATATATTGGGCGCGAGGATGCCTTGGTGGCCGCGCGAGATGCCCCCGTGGCCGTCGTGGCCGCGATGCGGAACGAGATGTTCATGCTTCCGCATTTCCTGAAGCACTACCGCGACATGGGCGTTCAGTCGTTCCTGATTGCCGACAACATGTCGGACGACGGAACGCGGGCCTATCTGGCCGATCAGCCGGATGTCGCGCTGTTCTCGGCCCACACCGAATACCGCTTCTCGCATTTCGGCGTCTCTTGGCAACAAGCCATGATGGGCGCGTTCCGGGTTGGGAAATGGTCGCTGATCGCGGACGCGGATGAACTTCTGGTCCCCTCAGGCCCGGGTGCGACCAATGCCCCAACGCTCGAAGATCTGACCCGCGCGGCGGATGCCGAAGGCGCCGACAGCTACCGCATTTTCATGTTGGATCTCTATCCCGAAGGCCCGCTCAGCGCGGCGACCTTCACGGGCAACCCATTTGACGAGGCCGCCTTCTGCGATGCCAAGCCCTTCCTGCAGCACACGCTGGCAAAAGGCCCCTTCTCGGACCAGCCGACATGGACCTCGGGATTGCGCCACAGGCTGATCACGGGCGCACGCCCTGGCATGTTCGTCGCGCAGAAATATGCCCTTCTGAAATACAACACGTGGCACCGAATGGCCGAAGGTGTGCACTACATCTCGGACCTGACCCCGGCACGCCAGGAACTGGTCTTCGCGCATCTGAAGTACAATGCCGATTTCAGACGCCGCGCCGTGGAAGAGGTGAACCGGCGCCAGCATTTCAACGACGCTGAAGAGTATCGAAAGTACCTCGCCCTGACGTCCGAGGGGCGCGAACTGGTCTTTGATCCAGCCGTGTCCGTTCACTGGAGCGCATGCGACTTCGTCAAAGATCGCGTGATCCGGCCGAAGCCCTAGCGGTAAAGCGTCAGGATTTCATCGATATGGGCCGAGACCGAGCGCGGCGCCAAAGCCCCCGCCCAATAGGCGTCCATGTCCACCTGCCCGTTCAAAATATCTGTTAGGCGCCGGCCAAAATCGGCAACATCACCTGCCTTGAATATGAAGGCTGCCGCGCCGGAAAGTTCCTGTGCCCCGCCCCGATCGCTGGTCAAAAGCGGCACGTGGCGGCAATGCGATTCAAGAGCCACCTGCGGAAGGTTGTCTTCCCAGACGGGCGGCACAATCGCGAGGTCGCGGTCGGCAAGAAGCGTGTCCATCTGATCGGGCTTGTAGCCAGCCTGCAGGGTCAGTCTGGCCATGCGTTTGCCAAGTGCCTGCAATCGTCGGTGCATCTGATCGTCGCCACCAAGCGCCGCGACCAACAGATCCAGCCGCGCTAGGGTTTCGTCAGGCAAGGCCTCCAAGGCGTCGAGCAGGAACGGGAACCCTTTGTCGGGGCGCATGTATCCCATGTAGACAAGCCGCAGAACATACGCGTCCTGTCGAACACGCGGCGATGTCCGGGTCCACTCTACGGCATGGGGCGTGCCAATATAGCTGACCGTGATCTTCGCCGGATCGATGCCATACATCTCGGCGATCTTTGCCGTTCTGGCAGACACGCTGTGCACGACATCGACATGCGCGTTGATGAGTTCGACCATCCTCGCACGACGGTCGGCGAAGTGTGTCGTCGCGCTGTCGGCAGGCAAATTTGGCGATTTGCCGCGATCGCGCTGACCGACATTCCGCAAATTTCGCACCAGTCGCGCGCCGTTGCGCCCTAACTTGAGCGTTCCCCTGAAGAGGACATCGAATGCCCGCGTGCCGGGACGCATGCCCATCCGCTTCAAACGAAACGCCGTCGCATGTGCCAGCCGCACCAAACGCGGATCCGGTTGCCCCATAAGGCACCCCGCACACTTTCGTCCCTGATCGAAATCGGCGCAATGCGCGGCCTCTTGATGCCAAAGGTTCACCTGAGGGCAGAAGGGATAGTAGTTGTGAAGCGACAGGACAAACCGCGTGTCCGGAAACCGCGACCTCAACGCCAAGACCTCGGCAGGCAGGCCTTCAAGGTTGTTGAAGTGCACAACATCGAACGGCCCTTTGGCGCGCAGAATGTCTTCAAAGACGTCCACAGTCGCGGGATGCGTGATCTGTTTGTCCTGACCAAAGCTGTAGTGCGACGGCGAAAGGGTACCAGAGTTTATGATCTCGAACCGGCGGTCACGGTCTTCGGTTGGACCATGGCGCACCTGATCCCAGCGCGGCTTCCCGGGTTTGATATCGTAGGAAATTCCGGATGAGAGCTGTATGGCGTCGATATCTTCGCGGTCTGCCGCAGCCGCCATCAAATTGCGCTGATAGACCGTTACGCCGCCGCCGCGGTTCTCATCGTCGAGGTAGTCGACCCAGTTGTAATAAAGAACGCGCATCAGCCAAGCGGTGCGGCCGAGAAGATCGGCGGGCGCTTGCCCGCTTGGACCGCCTTCAGAAAGCCGCGCGATACATCCAGCGCTTCCCGGATGGTGACGTCCATGTCGATATAGCGATAGGTTGCCAGCCGCCCGGCAAACGTCACGCCCGACGTTGCCAAGGCGCGCGCCTCATAGTCTGCCAGCATCGCTTTCTCTTCGACAAGGCGTATGGGGTAATAGGGAATATCGTCCGGGCCAGCTTCGCGGCTGCGTTCGCGGTAAAGCACCGTCTGCTCGTGCGTTTCCCACGGCGCAAAGTGCTTGTGTTCGGTGATGCGCGTCCATGGCACGTCGCGGTCGGCATAGTTCATTACCGGGCAGCCCTGATGATCCCCGCGTTCGACGATGCGCTCAAAATCCAGTGTACGGTAGCCGAGATGCCCAAGTGCGTGGTCGAAATATGCATCGAGTGGCCCGGTCCAGAAGACGTGGTCCACATCCGCCTTCGCCGCGGGTGACAGGCTTGTCTTCAACCGAACATCGATCCGCGCGTGATCCAGAATGGCCTCGACCAAGGCGGTGTAGCCATTCTCCGGGATCGCCTGAAACCCGTGATTGAAATAGCTGTCATCGTACGTAAAGCGCATCGGCAGGCGTTTGAGGATGCTGGCCGGCAGATCCGAGGCCGACTGACCCCATTGTTTTTCCGTGTAGCCCTTGAAGAACGCCTCATACAGCTCTGGCCCCATCATCGACAGCGCCTGTTCTTCAAAGGTGATTGGCGTCTCGACCTCGGTGCAGCGATCCGCCACGAAGGCCCGCGCTTCGTCAGGGCCCATTGTCTTGCCGAAGAACTGATTGATCGTCAGCAGTGTGATCGGCATTGAAAAGACCCGACCACCGGAAATCGTCCGAACCTGATGTCGATAGGGCCGGAAGGCGGCGAAGGACGTTACGTAGTCGATCACTTCCTGATCGTCGGTGTGAAAGATATGCGGCCCGTAGACATGGACCATGACGCCGGTTTCGCTGTCGCGCGCCGTGTGGCAATTGCCGGCGACATGATCGCGCGTTTCGTAAACGACAACGTCATGTCCTGCCTCCGCCAAGGTGCGGGCGATCACGGCACCTGAAAGGCCTGCTCCGGCGATGGCGATCTGCATTGTGCCCCTTGTCTTCTGGCGATCCAGCTTTGCCGCTTATGTCAAAACCGAGCCTGACGTGCGAGTGCCGATTGCGTCCTCTTGGCCAAATTGTTGCAGTGGCAGAACAGGCCCAATCGCGCCGATCCGGGCGCACATTGGTTGTGCCATGACGTCCGAACGACTAGAGAAGAGCGAGCGGGTCAGAAAGTCCCGGGCAGAAATTGGTGACGATGCGAAACGCGCCCTTGCAGACGCTGGAAGCCGTTGACCCGGCTGGCAAAATCGTTGCCGTTGTTGTGACGCTGAACCGGCTTGGCCAGATCCGCCGCACCATTGCCGCTTTGCTTGCCTCTCCGATCAACCAGATCGTCGTCGTCGACAATGGGTCAGATGACGGTACGCGAGACTGGCTTCTGGCCTTGGACGAGCCGCGGATCACGGTGGAATTCGCGTCCTCGAACCTTGGCGGCGCAGGTGGCTTTGCTCGCGGGATCGAGACCGCGCAAAGCCAGTTCGACCCCGATTGGATGCTGTTGATGGACGACGATGCGCGTCCTGCCGATGGCGCCATAGAGGCTTTCCGACAGCTGGACCTGTCAGGCTGGGATGCCATTGCTTCCGCCGTGTATTATCCAAGTGGCGCAATCTGCGAAATGAACCGCCCGTCGCGAAACCCTTTCTGGTCGTTTGGGGCCTTTAAGGACGCGATCGTCAAAGGCCGGAAGGGCTTTCATGTTGCAGACTCCGCCTTCAAGCCGGGGCAGATCACCGAGATCGATGTGGGCTCTTTCGTCGGATATTTCGTGTCTCGAGACGCCGTGCGGCGGACCGGCTTGCCGGACAAGCGGCTTTTCATCTACGGCGACGATGTCCTCTATTCATTGGCCATTCGCCGGGCCGGTGCGCGCATCGGCTTTGCCTCTGATGTTGCGTTTGAACACGACTGCGGCACACGCGCGACCCATGATGGCAAACGTGTGCAACCGCTTTGGAAGGCGTACTACCTGATCCGGAACAAGATCATCGTTTACAGAAAGGTGGCCGGACCGTTTTTCTGGCTTTTGCTTCCGGGTCTTTTGGCGGGATGGCACTTGAAGGCGCGTAACTACGGGGTGGACGCCGAAAGTTATCGTCGCTTAAGAAACGCTGCCTTGCGTGATGGACTGTCCGGTGACTTCAGCCGGGCACATGATGACGTCATTCGCCTGAGCAAGACGGCAGACGCCCCACAAGCCTAAAACATCACCTGTCTAAAGGATCGCGCCCGGCGAGACACCGGGCGCGCATAAGGTCAGCCTTAGGCCGCAACGATGGACGTCACGTCCCCCAGATCCGACAGGCTGGCAATCGTACCTTCCAGCGTCAGCACGTCGCCGCCGCCGAAGTCCAACGTGACAACCCCGTCGACCAGAACGCCGAATTCGTTGATCGCGTCAGCGCCAGAGTTGATCGTGCCCGGGGCAAGTTCGCTCCAAAGCGCGGAATCGAGCAGCAGCAGGTCGAAGCCGGTGTCAAAGTCGGTGACAGTGTCGGCATCGTCGAAGTTGTCGAAGAAGAACGTATCCGCGCCAGCACCAAGCGTAATCAGGTCATCGCCCTGGCTGCCCGTGATGGTGTCGTTGCCGTTGTCACCGAACAGCGTGTCATTATCGGCACCGCCATCCATGTCGTCGTTGTCACCGCGTCCACGCAGCGTGTCCTCGCCGGAGCCACCCAGAATGATATCGTCGCCAGTTCCGCCCCAAAGGTCGTCATTGCCAGCGTTTCCGAAGATTTCGTCTGCATCGGCATTTCCGAAGATTTCGTCATTACCTTCGCCACCGATCAGGGTGTCCAGGCCGTCGCCTCCGGCCATACGGTCATCCATGTCACCGCCATCGACGCTGTCATTGCCCTCGTTGGCCCAAAGTTCATCCGCGCCAAGGTTTCCAAGCAGCGTGTCGTTGCCTTCACCGCCATAAAGCGTGTCGAGGCCAAAGCCACCTTCCGCGTAGTCATCACCACCCGCGAGGCCAAGCTCGTCATTGTTGCCGTTGCCGAAAACCCTGTCATCGCCTTCGCCGGAAAAGAGCTTGTCGTCGCCAACGCCACCCAACAGGCTGTCGTTGCCATCGAAGCTGAAGATCAACTCATCAGCGTTGCTTCCATTGAAGGTGTCATTGCCAGCATCGGTGAAGAATTGCTGAACCGCTGCACCACCTTCGATCAGGATGTCCGCATCACCGGTGAAGCGGAACACCTCGATACCGGCGAAGGTGTCGGTGTCACCATTATTCGCATCAAAGTTGGTATCGATCGTTCCGGCATCGACATCGAGAACGACATCAAGACCCTGACCATTATAGGCCGACAGATCGCCTTCGATCGTGTCCTGATCGGCGCCGCCAAACACGGTTTCGGTCCCCTCGACCAGATCTTCAAGGAAGATCCGGTCAAAGCCGGTTCCGCCGAAGATCAGGTCGTCGCCAAGACCGTCATAGATACGGTCCTGCCCTGCGCCGGCAAAGATGCTGTCATCGCCTTCGCCGCCACGGATCGTGTCGTTGTCGTCATTCCCGCTCAGCTCATCATTCCCGATATTGCCGAGAAGGGAGTCGTTGCCATCGCCACCATTGATCGTGTCATTGCCGCCAGCCCCGTCAGCGTAGTCATTGCCAACGCCGAGGTTGAAGGTGTTGTTGAACTCGTTTCCAACCTCGACATCCGTGTCCGGATCATCATCGGTGCTGATGAAGAAATCGTTACTCGGGCCCACACCGCCATCGCCGGTCAGTTGGAAGAAATTCCCGACGGAGAAGTAGTCAATGACATCCTGATCATTGTCGAAGGTCGGAACACCGTCACCGTCCGAGATAATAAAGGCATAGGTCAGAACGTTGTCTGGATCCGTCGCATCACGCAGACGGATAACCCGGTCAATGCCGGACGTCTCGATGCGCACGTCAATCTGAACGGTGAAATCGGGATTGTTGTCCGGGAACGTGTCTGACAGCGCAAAGCCGTTCAGGAAAAGCGGATCGAACTCGTTGATGATGTCAAAGTTGTCGAACTCGTCGGTCTCGTAGATGAACGGCGGGTCGCCGTCCTGCAGCGTGAAGACGAGATCCTGCTGTCCCTCGACCGAGATGATGTTGCCATCGGCATCTTCGATAAAAAGATAGCCGTAGTTGAATGCGTAAGTCGTCGCCATGATCCACCCAATTCGTTACTCGAGACGCGAAACGCGCCAACCCAAACA
>CAZMKY010000094.1:0-4265 GCA_964566835.1 uncultured Rhodobacterales bacterium | reverse complement strand
CAAGCCGATCGGCAAGCGCGCCTGTCGAGATGGCAAAGCCAAGGCGCAGCCCAGCTAGACCATAGAATTTCCCAAAAGATCGCATAATAACAACATTTTGCGCATCTTTATTTATGTAACTTGTGAAGCTCGGATTGTCCTCGGAGTCGGCAAAGCTTTCGTCAATGACAAGCAGGCCCACTTGCTCTGACAAACTAAGAAGTTCCGCGGCCGTCCAAGTTCGTCCGTCTGGATTGTTGGGGCTGACGACCACAGCCAGATCTGCGCCTGCACATCCCGCAAGGTCTTTCTCGCCTGTTACGCGCCAACCAACGGCGCGAAGTGCGGCTGCGTGTTCGTTATACGTCGGCTCGACAACCGCGGCGCGCCCCTTTGGCAGAAGCCACGGCACCACTTGAATTGCCCCTTGGGCGCCCGCGAACGGAACGATGGTGGCGTCGGTCCCGTATGCCATTGTCGCCGCGGCAATCAATGCGGATTTCGAGCGCTGATCTGGCAGTGCGCTCCATGACTTTTCCGACACGTTGCCAATTGGATACGGGACGGGGTTAATGCCCGTCGACAAGTCAATCCAGCCCGCCGGTTCACCACCGTAGCGCGCTATGGCCTCGTCCAGATTTCCGCCGTGTTCTCGCGTTGTCATGTCGAACTTAGACCAGCGCGAGAAGGAGAAGAGCAACCCCCAAGATCAAGACCGTGCGCCGGAAAAGGCTCAAGGCGCGTCCGATATCTTTTGGCGTCGGGTCAGGCGCTGCCTCGTTGATCCAAGGTTCATCAGAGACGCGACCTTCATACGTCCGCGGTCCCGATAGACGGACATGCAGTGCACCGGCCATTGCGGCTTCGGGCCATCCTGCGTTCGGGGATCTATGCTTGCCGGCGTCGCGCAGAACGGCCCTGAACGCCCTTGGTGCTCGGCCCAAGGCACCGAGTGCGAAGAAGAGCCCCGTCAGGCGTGCAGGCACCCAGTTGGCCACATCGTCCAGGCGGGCCGAAACTTTTCCGAATGCCTCATATCGGGGTGTCCGGTGCCCGATCATGGAATCGAGCGTGTTCAATGCCTTGTAGGCCGCAATTCCGGGCAGCCCGCCAATCACGCCCCAAAACAGTGGGGCGACCACACCGTCGCCCGTGTTCTCAGCCAAGCTTTCGATTGACGCACGCGCGACACCTGCCTCGTCCAGAAGCGCTGGGTTCCGTCCGACGATAATGCCAACTGCGCTTTGCGCCATTTCGAGATCATCGTCGGAAAGCGGGGCGCGAACCGCCTCGACATGTTCGTGCATCGACTTGGCAGCGATGAAGGGCCACGCCAGAATGCCGCCAAGCACTATTCCGGGCAGATCTGGCTTCAGGAAGATCTGAACCAGCATCATCGCCCCCGCAGGAATGGCGATGACCAGAAGCGCTGTGACCAGTCCAGTGAAAAGCCGCCTGCGCCGCGCACCAGTGTTCCATTGGCGTTCCAACTTCGAGATCAGCGCACCGATCCACGTCACCGGATGGCCGATCCGTCGGTAGATCGCGTCCGGCCAACCGAAAAGGGCGTCAATTGCCAGCCCAACCAGCATCATGGCGGCATAACTCATGGTTGCCCCGTCTCGAAAACAAAGGCCTCGCACAGCCCGGCCTCGGTTGCCGCTGCAACGGTGTGCTTTGGCGGTGCACCCGGCGGAAAGATCAAGCCGCGTGCTGACCCCGTGTGCGCACGGAGATGGCCGAGCGCGCCCAAGGATTTCACCAAGTCATCCATCGGTTCCGAGACGCCCTTCGCTGCCGCAAGTCGGCTTGCCGAAGTCGTGGCGATTTCTGCGACCTCATCCAGTTGGCGGCGATCAATTGCACGCGCCCAAGCGGCCACAAGGTCAGCAACATCGGGGAAGTCGCAGTCAGTCGGATCCGTTCTCTGTGGCTGGCCAAGAAATCCACCGACGATCGTTGCCCTGGGCGGAACACCGAAATCCCGAACTACGACACCCCTGCGTGACGCCCAAAGCATGTGGTCCGGCTCGGGATACATCAACGGATCACTTGCGCCTTCAGCCGCGACACACGCACCTGCCAGCTTGCCTGCGTCCAGCGGCACTCCATGCGCCTTGGCCAAGGCGACCAGCGTCGCGGTGGAGGCCCCGGCCCCGCGCCCCGGCACGATTGTTCTGAGCAATCCTGGCCATTCATCGATCAGACCAAGCGCTTCGGCAAAGTCCGCGAGGACCTTGGGCGCGTGAATGATTTGCTGTTCGCCTTCAGACCAAGACGTCGAAACTTCGACGGCTTCGCATGCCACCGTGACCAGAACGACCTCACCATCCGGGCCATTGCGCCCTTGCAGCCACTCACCGAAATGCCCTGCTACGCTGACGTCGCGCCGTGTCATGTCTTGTTCACGTATTGGACTGAGATGATGCCGACCGCGCCCGTTCGAAACGCCGTCATCGACAGGTTCGCCACCTCGAACCCTAGCCCCGAAGCGACGTGATCCACGGCAAGCGACACCGCGCTTCGGATTACGCCGGCATGGACGACAAGCGCTCGCGTCTCTCCCAGCTCTGCGGCTTGGCGTGCATGGTTTGTCAGCGCCGGGTGCGTTCGGTCACAAACCTCGCGGAAACTTTCGCCCTCCGGCGGCGCGTAGTTTGCGAGCTCTTCCGCCGACGTCTCGCCAATGTCGGGAATGTCGCTGAAGGCCAGCCCGTCATGCGCGCCGAAATCCTGTTCCCAAAGCGCTGCGTCCAGATCCAGACCCTTTCCCGGCCAGATGGCTGCAGCCGTCTCACGGCACCGCAGGGCTGGGCTGGAGACAACAGTTCCCACACCTTTCAAGGCGGCTTGAAGAGGCGCGATCGCGCCCGCCTCGATCTGCGCTGGGATGTCCGTTCGACCATAAAGGAAGCCGGGCGTGGCAACGGGTGCGTGCCGGATCAAAACAAGCTGCCCACTTTCTGCGTGCAAACTGCTCACCTTGCCCCACTTCCCACTTTTCATTCCCGGGTGAACCTGCTTTTCACGTCGCAATGAAAAAGTCGATACTCATCACGGGAGGGGCGCGATCGGGCAAGTCTGCTTTGGCCGAACGCATGGCGCTGTCGTTCTCGGGGCGCGCGATCTACATTGCCACGGCAGAGCCGCGAGACGCCGAGATGAGTGCGAGGATCGAAGCGCACAAGGCCAGGCGCGGGCCACAGTGGCAGGACGTCCACGCCCCAATGGATCTTAAGCAAGCTCTGGTGGAAACCGACGGCGACGCGCCGCGTCTGGTCGACTGCCTGACGCTTTGGATGTCCAATCACATGCTGGCCGGGTCTGACTGGGAAGCGGAAGGAAATGCGCTGGTGGCGTCGGTTCAGGCCCAGAATGCGCCGGTTCTCTTTGTGACCAATGAGGTCGGCCTTGGCATCGTTCCCGACAACAAGCTGGCGCGGGAGTTTCGTGATGCTGCCGGTTGGCTCAATCAACGCATAGCAGAGGTCTGTGACGAGGTATGGTTCAGTGTTGCAGGCTGCCCATTAAAGGTGAAACCGAATGACCATTCTTTCTGATCTCGCGTCGCTTGACGAGGTCGCCGAGCTGATTGCGAAACTGCCGAATTTGGATGAGGACGCGCGTCAGGCTGCAGAAGCCCGACAGATGATCCTGACCAAGCCCCCGGGTGCGCTTGGCAGGCTTGAAGCGCTCGCCATTTTCATGGCCGGGTGGCAACAGACCGAACGCCCCGAGATCGAGAAGGCACAAGCGCTGATCTTTGCGGGCAATCACGGGGTATGCGCACAAGGCGTGAACGCCTTCCCGCAGGAAGTGACGGCGCCGATGGTCCTGAATTTTGAAGCTGGCGGTGCCGCGATCAACCAGCTTTGCAAGGCAAATGGCGCGGAGCTGTCGGTCATTGCCCTGGATCTGGACAGCCCGACCGGCGACATTACAGAAACGGTTGCGATGAGCGATGCGGAAACGCTGGATGCCATGCAGCGCGGCGCGGCCGCGGTCGACACGGACGCGGATGTGCTGATCCTCGGTGAAATGGGCATCGGCAACACGACCATCGCCTCGGCCCTCTCGCACGGAACGTTTGGGCAAGACGCCGCAGGATGGGTCGGTCTTGGCACCGGTGTGGATGATGCCGGTCTTCAGCGGAAAGTTGACGCTGTTTCGCGCGCCGTTGAACGGCACGCAGGCGCAACCGGGCTAAACCGTCTGGCAGCACTTGGCGGACGCGAACAAGCCGCGATCTGTGGCGCGGTTCTGGAAGCGCGAGCAAACCGAATACC
>CAZMKY010000093.1:0-2185 GCA_964566835.1 uncultured Rhodobacterales bacterium | reverse complement strand
TCTGGGACCAGTTTGATGACGGCTTTGCAAACCTATCGCTCACACCTCGATTTCATGGATTCCAGCCTTTCGGCGCTCGATAACGGTCTGAAACGTGCGGACAAGTATCTGGGCAAATTGAAAAAGGCGGTGAGTGAGGCCGAAAAGGCCGCCAAGAACTCCAAGGACCTGAACACATTCGTCACGAACATGGAAAAGGCCGTGAAGGTCTTGAAGCTTTTTGGTCCCACGAAGTTTGTCGCGACCGGCGTGCAGAAGATCATCGACAAGGTTCAGGACGGCACGCTGAACCTGAAGCAAGCCACGGAAGAGGTGAAAGACGCGCTCTTTCCCTACAAGCTTGGTTTCAACGCCATGTCGGTCGAGATCAAGTTGGTCCGACAGTCGTTGGCCAACGACATGGCGCAGACCGACGCCATCCTGAACAGTGTCGACGACACCATTGATGCCGTCGCACAGGCGCAAGGCAATGTTCCGGTCGCATTCGCGGTCTTGCTGGAAGACCTCGAGGACTACCTGGACAGCTACAATATCCAGTTCTCGGGATCGGATCTGAACGCCGCAAACGCCAACCTGACGACGATGAACAACGCGCTCGACAAGGCTGCCGAGGTTCTGGACGTCTTGGAAGACGTGCTGAGTGGTCTCGCCTCCATCTACAGCAAGGTGCGGGGCCTTGAAGCGCCGCTCAACGCAATCGGCGATGCCCTGGAGCCGTTCGATTGGCTCTTGTCCAAGGCAGAATGGTTGATCAGCAAAACGCTGGATCCCATTCTTGACCCGATCTTCGAAGCCACAGGGATTAACGCCCTGATGGATCGCATTGCGAGTTCCGTCACAAGTCTCTTGCCCAATGTCAGCCTGTTCAATCCATTCGACAATCTGAACACGGAATTGGGCAGCATCTTCGGCACGCAATCGCTTGGCGGCGAATGGAGCCTGCCAATGCTGACCGATGTCACGGACATGATCGACAGCTTTCGGGCGCAGATCTTCGGAACAGCTGATTTCCTTGCGCCGCTCGACGCCAACGGGACGGATGGCTTCGACTTCATTGCGGCGTGGAACCGCGGCGGCCTGTTGAACACCGAACACTTCGGTGCCGGTGGCGGGGATATCATTGCGGGCGGCATCGGTGATGACACCCTCTGGGGCGAGGCCGGCAATGACCTTCTGATCGGCGGGGGCGGTGACGACAGCCTGATCGGCGGCTTGGGTCTGGAAGACATGGCCTTTTTCGATGGCTCATTGCTGGACTACGCCTTGGAGGAAATCTCCGGTGGTCGGGTCAAGGTCACTTATATCGGTGATGTGCCGGAACTGGTGGGTGAAGACACCTTGGACGGCGTCGAATACGTCTCAATCGGCGGCACCTTCTATTTGCTGTCCGACCTGATGAACGCCGACCAGATCGACTACCCCGTGGATGGGCAGGAAAAGTCGGGCACGTCGGGGAATGATATTCTGCTCGGCGATTTTGAAAGCGACACGCTTTATGGACTGGGCGGCAATGACCAGCTTGTCGGCTTCGGCAAACAGGATCTGTTGAACGGCGGCTCCGGTCGGGACCTCGTGAACTACGCCGCCGAAGGCAATGCAGGTGGTGTCACGGTCATTCTTGATCCGACGTTGATCGGTGTTCTGGACCAGCGAACAGATATCATCGAAGAGGTCGAGGATATCATCGGGTCCTCCGGCGGTGACATCATCGCCGGCGGGGCGCAGGCCTCCCGATTCATCGGTGGCGACGGGGACGACCGGATGTTCGGTGGCGCGTGGAACGACACGCTGCAGGGCGGTCTTGGATCTGACACGCTTGTAGGTGGTGACGGCAATGACGTCATCGATGCCAAAGGCGGCGGCGAATTCGATCAAGACCTCGTCGTGGCAGGGCGGGGCAATGACACCATTGAAGGCGACGTCGGGACGACTGTCACCTATTCTGATCGTCCGGGCCTCGCTGCACTTGTGCCTTATGCGGTGGATCTGTTGGCTGATTTGCCGACGCGAATTGAAGTCACGCGTGCCGACGAAAACGGGACGATCGAGATTACCAAAAGCTTCAATGAAGGGGCTGATGGTCTGGACATCGTCAACGGTATGGGCACGCTTTACGCGACCGCCAGTGCAGACCTCATTCGCCTGTCGAATGCACAGATCAGCTATTACGCGTCTGCAGGCGATG
>CAZMKY010000092.1:0-8877 GCA_964566835.1 uncultured Rhodobacterales bacterium | reverse complement strand
CCCAGGTGACTATTCGCACATCGTTGCGCCTGCGACGACGGACGCGAAGAACGTCCTTCCTCGCGTTGCGGCCATGCTGGACGTGATGGTCATTTCGGACATCTCGGGTGTCGTCGACGCCGATACATTCGAACGTCCCATTTATGCGGGCAACGCCATTCAGACGGTCAAATCTTCGGACGCTACGAAAGTGGTTTCGGTCCGCACTTCGACCTTCGACGCTGCTGGCGAAGGTGGCTCTGCTGCGGTTGAGACCATCGGCGCGGCCGAGAATCCGGGCCTTAGCGAATGGGTCGAAGACAAAGTTGCCGAAAGCGACCGCCCAGAACTGACCTCTGCCGGTGTTGTCGTCTCCGGTGGTCGCGGCGTCGGCTCCGAAGAGGACTTTGCCCTGATCGAGAAGCTGGCCGACAAGCTTGGCGCAGCTGTTGGCGCATCGCGTGCGGCCGTCGACTCGGGCTACGCTCCGAACGACTGGCAAGTCGGGCAAACCGGTAAGGTTGTTGCGCCGGATCTTTATGTCGCCGTCGGCATTTCGGGCGCTATTCAGCACCTTGCCGGCATGAAAGACAGCAAGATCATCGTTGCCATCAACAAGGACGAAGAAGCACCGATCTTCCAGGTTGCTGACTATGGTCTTGTTGCAGACCTCTTCACCGCTGTGCCGGAGCTGATCGAAAAGGTCTAAGCCCGGTTCACCGGACCAGTTCAGAGGCGCGCGAGCATCAGCTCGCGCGCCTTTTTTCATGCTCGGGTGCCAGAATTGGCCGCAACGCATCGGCAACAATCTCGGCTGTTCTGGCATGAAAAGCTGGTCCCGGCAGGGCCTCGGCAGCGTGGCGGTCATGATCCATGTAGGTCATAAGCTCCAACTTCCGTGCCTCTTCCGGACCGGGGGTAGCCACGATCGTGCCAAGCGCATCGCTGGCCACCCGTCGAACCAGCTTGCCATCGACAAACAGGGGGGCCGAATGGTCCACGGCGGCACTGGTTTCCTCTGGCCCACGCTCCGACATCCAAAGCAGCAGGACCGGCGACTGGATCGCGCGCAGGAACCCGCGCATCCTGTGTTCCCACGCTGTCCGAAGCTCTTCGCGCAGCGCTTCGAAAGCACGAGGTTCGGACGCGAGGAGAGAGCGCAGCATGTGTCTGGTGAAGTGAAACTCGGTAAAGTCGACATCGGGAAAGGCGCGGGTCATCTTGTCCGACGCCGACAGGAACCGGTCGTTCCGGCGCGGGTGCACCATGTAGTACCGGTTCGACATGTTTTCCGCGCCCGGCACTTGCAGAACCGTCACGGCAGCGCCAGAGGCGATCTTGCGCACCGTCTCGTCCTCGCTGAAGGCTGTCAGACCCGCATTCATACAACCCAGGTTCACGACATTCATGCCCGTCTGGTCCGCCAGCAAGGTCGGGAAAGGGCGCCGCACGAATCGTCCGAAAGTCTCGCTCCCGCCAATGACGGCGACATACGGGCGGTCCAATGACGCTGGCGGCCCGCGAAACGTCAGCCGCGATGCGCCGTAGGAACAGTGCCCATAGTCAATATTTTCTGTCTCAACTGCCGCAATACTCATCACACCCCAACTCCACACCGACTCGGATTGGGACAAATTTCGGCCAGAACCGTTACCAGCCGACTAAAAGGCCACATTGTCTAAAACTCGCGGCAAAGCGCCTACTTGAAGCTTCCCCCCGAGAGGCCGCATAAGGTCTCTGAAGCGTGAAGGAGCATGCGGTATGAGCATCCAACAAGTCGGCATCGTGGGCGCAGGACAAATGGGCAACGGGATTGCGCATGTCTTTGCTCTGGCAGGCTACGACGTGCTGATGACGGACATCAGCCGGGATGCCTTGGATGCTGCCGTGGCGCTGGTCGGGTCGAACCTTGATCGACAGGTCGCCCGCGAGAAAATCGCGCAATCAGACCGCGACGCGGCCATGGGGCGCATCAAAACGACGCTCCAGCTGGCCGATCTGGGCCAGACGGACCTTGTGATCGAAGCCGCGACCGAACGCGAAACCATCAAGACGGCGATCTTTGAAGATCTTGTGCCACACTTGAAGCCCTCGACAATCCTGACGTCGAACACGTCTTCGATCTCGATCACGCGACTGGCAAGCCGAACAGATCGGCCAGAGAAGTTCATGGGCTTTCACTTCATGAACCCCGTGCCCGTCATGCAGTTGGTCGAACTGATCCGGGGCATCGCAACCGACGAAGAGACATACAAGACGCTCCACGGCGTTGTCGAAAAGCTTGGCAAGACCTCTGCCACGGCCGAAGACTTCCCGGCCTTTATCGTGAACCGCATCCTGATGCCGATGATCAACGAAGCGGTCTATACGCTTTACGAAGGTGTGGGGTCTGTCGCGTCGATCGACAGCGCCATGAAGCTGGGCACGAACCATCCCATGGGACCGCTGGAACTTGCCGATTTCATCGGGCTCGACACCTGCCTTGCCATCATGAATGTGCTGCATGACGGTCTGGCCGACACCAAGTACCGCCCCTGCCCCTTGCTGACCAAGTATGTGGAAGCGGGCTGGCTCGGCCGGAAGACCAAGCGCGGGTTCTACGACTACCGGGGCGAAGCGCCCGTCCCGACCCGTTAGACTCAGTCGGAACGGCCCAAGGCCAGCGTCACATCACGCATCCAGCCCATCAGGTCGCGCGGATTGTCTTCGCGCGCCTTGATGTCTTCGTCTTTAAACGGCTGGCCGATATGCGGACGCTGCGGCTTGTTCAAGGCGTGGACGACTTCGTGCAGCAGCAGCCCTTGCCGGATCGTTGCCGAAACGCGGTTGGCGATCTGGTAAGCGCGAGAATTCTGACCCGCGAAATGGATCGGGACAATTGTCGCGCCTGACCGGCGGATCATCTTGGCCGTGAAAGGGTTCCACTCGCGTTCAATGGCAGGCCCCCACCACGTATCGGACGACGCGACCACGCCAGAGGGGAAGATCACGATGACGCCGCCTGCGGCCAGATGCTCCATCGTTTGGCGACGCATCTCTAGGTTCTTCTCGCGGGCGTCCTCTTCGTGCGGGAAAGGCACAGGGATCGTGAACTGGGCGATTTCGGCGATGCCGGTCAGAAGCGAGCGTGTCAGGATCTTGTAGTCCGTGCGCACGCGCCCAATCATCTCGGCCAGGACGACGCCGTCGACCAATCCGTGCGGATGGTTGGCCACGATGATCACGGGACCTTCAGCCGGGATGCGCGCGATTTCATCCGCAGGGGTTTCAATGTCCACGCCCATATGGACCAGCGCCTTGGACCAGAAGGGCTGGCCTTCGGGGACACCGGCTTTCTCAAACTTCCGGATCTTGCGGATCAGGGTGATCTTGCCCGTCGTCCATTCCAGCACCCGGATCACGAAACGCTTCCACGGGCTTGGGAAAGTGTTTGAATAGCTCAGCCGCCGCTGGTCGTAGGGAATATAGTCCGTGCGACCATGCAGTGTGGTCTTGGGGGCATCGGCGCGTGGCGCGGCCTTGGATGGCGACGATTCGGCCATAGCCATTACTTATCTTCTCCGAACCGATCCGCCACCAGCGCCGTGATGGCTTCCATCAATGCCGCTGCGTCAGAACCGCTGGTCTCAACCTCGATCGTCGTTCCCTTGGAGGCGGCGAGCATCAAAAGCCCCATGATACTGTCGCCGGAGGCCGACAATCCGTCTTTGCTGATCTCGGCATCGGCGTCGAAGTCTTCGACCAGCTCGACCAGCTTGGCAGAAGCGCGGGCGTGCAGCCCTTTCTCGTTGACGATTGTCAGGGTGGAGGCCGTCGTTTCAGTCATGCGCTCAATTCTCCACCGCGCCGTCGAAGCTGTCGATGTATTTGCGGCCCGCCGCCAAAGCGGATTGGACGGCAGTCGGCACGTCCTTGTGACGCGACTTGGCCAGCTTGATCAGCATGGGAAGATTGGCCCCGTAGAGGATCTTCCGATCCTTGGGCGAGCACGCCAAGAGGGACAGGTTGGAGGGTGAGCCGCCGAACATATCGGTGACGACCACGACACCGCCGCCAGAATCCACACTGTCCGCCGCGGCACAGATCTCGGCTTGTTTCAAACCACGATCGTGATCCGGTTCGATGGATATCGCCCGGATGCCGGATTGCTTTCCGACGACGTGTTCGACAGCGGCCAGATACTCCTTGGCCAATCCGCCATGTGCAACGATCACTATTCCGATCACGTGCGGGTCCCCAATGTGCCGGACGGCGCGACAAGCCCGCGACGCTCCAACTCCCGGTGGCGAGTTGACACCTGCCACCCATGTTCTGCAAGTGCATTCGCCAGTTTTTCTGCAACTGCAACCGAGCGGTGTTGCCCGCCCGTGCATCCGAATGCGATCGCCAGTGATGTCTTGCCTTCCGCCTTGAAGCCCGGAAGCAGGGCCAGAACCAGATCCCGGATCCGGCCGAAGACATCTGTGAAGCGATCGTCTGCTGCTACATAGGTCTGAACGGCGGGATCGCGACCATCCAGCGCGCGCAAATCGCTTTCCCAATGCGGATTCCTCAAGAACCTGACGTCAAAGACCATGTCGACGCCACGCGGCAGCCCACGTTTGTAGCTGAATGAGTGCACCGATACCGAAAGTTTGTTGCTGTCGGCGCCACCATACTGGCGCTGGATTTCGGCCCGCAGGTCGTGTGGCGTCAGGTCGGTCGTATCCAGAAGAACGTCCGCCCGCCCGCGCACCGGCTCCAGCACGGCAATCTCCCGCGCGATGCCCACTTCGGGCGACTCGGCCGGGGCCAAGGGGTGGCGGCGCCGCGTCTCGGAATAGCGGCGGATCAGGACATCAGGTCGGCAATCGAGGTAAAGGAGTTCGACATCATGTTCAGGATCCTCGGTGAATTTGCCGAGGTGTTCGAGGATCCAGTCCGTCGAGAAGTCGCGGTTGCGGACATCTATGCCCAAAGCCAGCCGGCCGGGTGGCGGCCCATCCAGAAGACGGGGCAGCAAGGACAGCGGCAAGTTGTCGATCACCTCGAACCCAAGATCCTCCAGCGCGTTGATCGCGGTCGAACGCCCGGCCCCGGATGGACCGGTCACCCAGACGACGGCCGCCTTGGCGCTTGGCTTCATGGGTTCTGCCTCTCCCCTGCAAGGTAGGCGAAGACCATAGCTGCGAAGGCAGGATGCTCAACCCGGTAAAGGCAGGGAAATGGCTTGTTTCCAATCACGGTTTCGCGCGCCACGGGCAAGCGCCCGTACTCTTCGTGATCCAGATCGATGACGTCAGTCAGGCGCGCCGCGGTGAAAGGCAAGCGGATCAGGCCGATACCACGCGCCTCGATCAGGCCTTCGATCGCCTCGGGCGGCGAAAGCTGAATGCCGCCATCGTTGACCTTTCGGATCTGCACGCGATCGTCCGCCACAAGGGCCGCGCCGCGTGAAATCAGCTCCAAGGCCAATGTCGATTTACCCGAACCGGACGCCCCCCGGATCAAAAGTCCACGGGCGCCAAGCTGGACTGCGGATGCATGCAAGATGTCTTCGGATGCCGTGTTGCCGGGGGAAGACGGGTGGTTCAAGGCTGACCGCCTTAGACCGGAAGGCCCACGACAAACCGTGCGCCCAGTGGATCGGACGTAATGTCGGCATCCGTCGGGCGAATATTCTCAGCCCAGATCACACCGCCATGCGCTTCGACGATCTGCTTGGAGATCGCGAGGCCGAGGCCGGAGTTGTTGCCGAAGTGGCTGACGGGCCGTTCGGTGTAGAAACGGTTGAAGATTTTCGTCAGCGCCTGTTCCGGAATGCCGGGGCCGGTGTCCTCGACCACGACCAATACCCGGTTTTCGCGCTTCCGGGCCCAGACCCGAATGGCGTCGCCATCCTCACAGAAGCTGATCGCATTGGTCAGAAGGTTCACGAAGACCTGTGCGAGGCGCGTTTCCAGCCCTTCGATCTCGATCGGTTCGGACGGCATATCGGTGATGAATTCGACGCCATTTGCACGCGCGTCCTGCGCCAGATGGTCCGACAACTGCTGGATCATGTGGATAAGATCGAAGGTTTCTTCGTCTTCCTTGACGAGTTCGCTGTCCAAGCGCGACGCATTCGAAATGTCGCTGACGAGACGGTCCAGACGACGCGTGTCATGTTCGATGACGTCGAAAAGCTTGTTGCGCTGATCTTCGCGCTTGGCAAAGCGGAGTGTGCCGACGGCCGACTGAAGCGAAGCAAGCGGGTTCTTGATTTCATGCGCAACATCGGCGGCGAATTGTTCATTCGCATCGATCCGATCGTAAAGCGCGGCGACCATCCCGCGAAGCGAACCGGACAAACGTCCGATCTCGTCCGGGCGGGCGGTCAGGTCAGGAATGCGGACCCGGTTGGGGCTGAACCGGCGGGCGTTCTTTTCGCGGCCGATCTCGGCCGCCGCGGCCAGGTCTGACAGGGGGTTCGCAATGGTGGAGGCAAGCACAAGGCTGAGGCCAATCGAGACAAGAATCGCGATGACGAACATCTGCAGCACTTGTTCACGTTCATTCCGGACAAGCTGATTGATCTCACCCGCGGCGCTTGTCATCGCCACGACGCCGACCGGCTGGTCGCCTTGCAGGATCGGACGCGCGACCGAGAAGATCGTGTTGCCGTTCAGGTCCGTGGCCGTGTTGATTTGCGTTCCGCTTTCCAATGCCGGCTGGATGAGCGGCCGCACGAGAGACGCATCACCCGGCATCGCCGACGTATCTTTGGCGCCGGACCCTGTAATGCTTGAAACGACGTTCCAGATCCCGTGCAGAAAATCCGTGATGACCGTGGCACGATTGTCCGTCTCAAGCCCGGTCGCTGCCGGCTGGACGCGGTTTG
The DNA here is from genome assembly GCA_964566835.1 of uncultured Rhodobacterales bacterium. GTDB lineage: Bacteria > Pseudomonadota > Alphaproteobacteria > Rhodobacterales > Rhodobacteraceae > CAZMKY01. The sequence goes on along the minus strand of CAZMKY010000092.1, from coordinate 2,039 downwards.
AGCGACCGGCTGTCGTGGCGATCAGCCGGGACGAAGGGTCGAAGACGAAGATCTCGACGCCTGTCGGCACTTCGAGGCCTTGAATCACGCGACGGACATCAATGCCGTCGCCGGAGGAAAGATTGACCGGAGCATTTTGCGGCAACTGGCTTTCGAGGAACCCGGTCACGAGGCCGGCTTCGACGACCATCCCGCGCTCTCTCTGAGAGACGAGGCTGTCCCGGAACGGATTCAGGGACAGCACGCCGATCACCAACACCAGGATCGCAAGCAGGTTGAAGGTGATGATCTTGCGCGCCAGAGGCGAGCGATTCATGGAGATCACGCCACGACGATCGCGCTTGGCGCGCGCTTCGCTTTCCGCGGCGGCGTCGGGACCGATCCAGTCCTCACCGAGGACGACGTCGGCCTGTTTTGCTGGCTTCGCCCCCTCCACGCTGATCTCCCGAGAGTGCATTACTCTTCGTTGTAACGATACCCGATGCCGTAGAGCGTCTCGATCGCCGAGAACTCTTCATCGACCATGCGCATCTTCTTGCGCAGGCGCTTGATGTGGCTGTCGATTGTGCGGTCGTCAACGTAGACTTGGTCGTCGTAAGCGACGTCCATCAGCTGATCGCGGGATTTCACGAAGCCCGGACGCTGTGCCAGCGCCTGAAGCAGAAGGAATTCCGTGACCGTCAGGGACACATCGCGGTTCTTCCAGCTGACCGAGTGGCGCAGCGGGTCCATGCGAAGTTCGCCGCGGACCATGACCTGGGCCTGATCGACACCTTCACCATCCGCATCGCCAGCGATGACTTCCTGGCGGCGCAGAAGCGCGCGAATGCGTTCCACCAACAGGCGCTGAGAGAAAGGCTTCTTGACGTAGTCGTCTGCACCCATGCGCAGGCCGAGGACTTCGTCGATTTCATCGTCCTTGGATGTCAGGAAGATAACGGGCATTGCCGTCTTCTGGCGCACGCGCTGCAGAAGATCCATGCCATCCATCCGGGGCATCTTGATGTCGAAGACTGCCATGTCGGGCAGTTTCTTGTTGAACGCATCGAGCGCGGCCTGACCATCGTTATACGTCTCAACCTCAAAGCCTTCGGCTTCAAGCGTCATCGACACCGACGTCAGAATATTCCGGTCGTCATCGACCAGTGCGATCCTGGACATGATTGTTTCCTTTACTGCTCATAGACGCGTGCTTAGAGGCACATTTGTTTGCGTCATTTTCTGGGCATAATCGTGCCTCCACCGGGTCAATTCAACAATTATGTGCGAATCAGGCACATTCGACACACTCAGAGAACGGTATTTTCCCTAAAGCGAGGCTAATAAGACTCACTTCGAGGACTCGATTCCCGATGTTTGCGTTAACCTGCGGCACGCTGTCCTTTGGTTGCGCTAACTCACTTCGCACTTCGCAAGAGCCGTCCTACAAGGCGGTAGCCACGAAATAATCTTGCGCAAAGGAGTGCGACATGGAAACGGCGACCGGGCGGGTCAATCCCGCGATGCGACTGGAAGATCAGGGCATGAAGGGTCTGGGCCATGTCTATTATAACCTCTTGGAGCCCGACCTGATCTCGGAAGCGATTTGCCGCAAGGAAGGCACGCTGGGTCAGGGTGGCGCATTTCTGGTGGAAACCGGAAAGTTCACCGGACGATCCCCAAAGGACAAGCACGTCGTTCGCACGGCCACGACGGAAGACACGATCTGGTGGGACAACAATCGCGCAATGTCACCCGAGGGCTTTGACCAGCTCCACCAGGATATGCTGGCCCATATGGAGGGGCGCGACTGGTTTGTCCAAGATTTGTTCGGCGGCGCGGACCCGGCTCATCGCCTTGATGTCCGTCTTGTGACGGAACTGGCGTGGCACAACCTTTTCATTCGTCCCATGCTGCGGCGCCCGGAACGCGACGAACTGGACGATTTCACGCCACGCTTCACCGTGCTGAACGCACCAAGCTTCAAGGCAGATCCGGAACGTCACAACTGCCGGAGTGAAACCGTCATTGCGATCAACTTCGACAAGGGCCTGATCCTG
>CAZMKY010000091.1:0-4208 GCA_964566835.1 uncultured Rhodobacterales bacterium | reverse complement strand
AAATGGCTTGTGGCGAATTCGGCCCCGGCCGGTTGAGCGAACCGGACGAGATCCTGTCGTCCATCGTAGGCGCGCTGTCGGACGGTCCGCTGAAGGGAAAGCACGTGGTCGTCACGTCCGGGCCGACGCATGAACCTATTGATCCGGTGCGTTACATCGCCAACCGTTCGTCCGGGGCACAGGGAACGGCGATTGCCGAAGCGCTGTCAGCCTTGGGCGCGCGCGTCACTTTCGTCACAGGCCCGGCGGATCACCCATTGCCCCAAGGCGTCACGGTTGTACCGGTTCAGACAGCGGCAGAAATGCAGGCTGCCGTCCATGACGCCTTGCCTGCTGACGCAGCGGTGTTTGCCGCAGCGGTGGCCGATTGGCGCGTTACTTCGGCCTCTGGATCGAAGATCAAGAAAGACGGCTCTGGCGCGATACAGCCCCTCGAACTGTCTGAAAATCCTGACATTCTGGCTGGCGTGTCGCAGATGACCTCAGGCCGCCCGGGCCTTGTCGTGGGCTTCGCGGCCGAAACCGACGACGTCATCGCGCACGCAACCGCCAAGCGTGCCCGCAAGGGTTGTGACTGGATTGTCGCCAACGATGTCTCGCCCGCGACCGGCATCATGGGCGGCAGCGAAAATGCGGTCACGATTATTGATGAAGCCGGCGCCGAAAGCTGGCCTCGCATGTCCAAGGACGTCGTCGCCCGACGACTGGCCGCGCGGATTGCAGACCACCTCGGATGACACGGCCCCTGATCCAGCTTCTCCGGACCGATATGGCCGATCCTGATGTCGCTTTGCCGTCGTATGAAACGGAAGGCGCAGCGGGCGCTGACATCCGTGCAAACCTCGCCGCGCCGGATCGCGCATCCGGCCTGACGCTCGCGCCCGGTGCGCGACGGCTTGTGCCCACAGGGCTGCGCGCCGCCATTCCCACAGGGTTCGAAATCCAGATCCGCCCGCGCTCTGGTCTGGCGCTGAAAAAGGGCCTGAGCCTGCCCAACACGCCGGGCACGATTGATAGCGACTATCGCGGCGAAATCGGTGTGATCCTGATCAATCTTGGACAGGAAAGCGTCACCATCCAGCATGGGGAGCGCATCGCCCAGATCGTCGTCGCCCCGGTCCTGCAAGCCGATTTCGTCCTGGTGTCAGAGCTTGATGAAACGGCGCGCGGTGCAGGCGGCTTTGGATCGACGGGTTCGACGTCATGATCTTCGTGCTCGCATTTGCGGCGGCGCTTTGGTTCGTAGGCCGCAAAATGGGAACGCCTGTGCAGGCTCGCCTGATCATGATCGGTCTGCTCTATGTGGCGGTCCTGCTGGCGCATGCGATTCTGCCCGACGACCACCCCATTCGCCTTGCGTTGGGCGAAACCGCACGAGACTGGGTCTTCCTCGGCGTCGCGGTCGTTGCAGTTTGGGCCTACCGCAAAGGTCTGGCATTCCTCAGGGCCCGCGTCCGCGACGAAAACAGACCCAAGGATGAACTGGCTTCCGCCTCGACGGAACTGGAACGCAACGCTCGCCACATCGTCCTGCGTGAAATTGGCGGGCCCGGCCAAAAACGCCTGAAGTCCGCCCGTGTGCTGGTGATTGGCGCAGGTGGATTGGGTGCGCCCGCACTTCAGTATCTTGGCGCCGCCGGCGTTGGCACGATCGGCGTCATCGACGACGATGTGGTCGACAACTCCAACCTTCAAAGACAAGTCATCCACACCGACGACCGGATCGGAATGCCCAAGGTATTCTCTGCCGAAGTCGCCCTGAAGGCGCAGAACCCCTTCGTGACAGTCCGCCCCTTCAACCGACGCCTGACGGCCGAGATCGCAGAGGACCTCTTTGCCGATTTCGACCTTATCTTGGATGGCACGGACGATGTCGAGACACGCTATCTGGTCAACGAAATCGCGGTCCGGAAAGGCTTGCCGCTGGTATCGGCCGCGATCAGCCAATGGGAAGGTCAGATCAGCGTGTTTGACCCCAGCCGGGGTGCGCCCTGCTATGCCTGCATCTTTCCTGAACCGGCGGCGGCAGGCCTTGCGCCGTCCTGCGCAGAAGGCGGCGTTCTGGGGCCGTTACCAGGCGTTTTGGGGGCCATGATGGCCGTGGAAGCCATCAAGGTTCTGACCGATGCGGGCGACCCGCTTCGAGGGCGGATGATGATCTACGATGCCCTTTACGGTGACATGCGCACAATTTCTGCCAAACGTCGCAGCGATTGTGCGATTTGTGGCCACGTGAGCTGAAGATATCACTTGCTAAAAGCGAAAATCCGCTGCAACTGAGCGTTGTCGATACAGGGCACGGCCCTAAGTCGTCTGAAGTCATCTCCAGCTTGTTCACTATTCATCGAACAGGCATGGCGAAACCCGGCGCGGGCGCCTAGGTCTGCCCCTCGAGACCTGACGGAGCCCGCGCCATGCAAAACCCCCTTCTAGCGACCTGGAACACCCCTTTCGACGTCCCGCCTTTCGGCCAGATCGACGACGCCGATTTCGCACCCGCGTTCGAAGCCGCCTTGGCCGATGCCCGCGCCCGAATTAAGAAAATCGCCGATAATCCCGAAGCGCCAAGCTTTGAAAACACCATTGCCGCGATGGAACTGGCGGACGAACCCTTGGGCAAGGTCCTTTCGGTGTTCTACCATCTTGCGGGAACGGATCTGAACGACGCCCGTCAAGCGCTCCAGCGGGAATTTTCGCCGAAGCTTGCCCAGTACTCGAACGAGATCTCGATGAACGAGGGTCTCTTCAACCGGATCGAAACGCTGTGGCAGGGTCGCGCTGATCTCGACCTGACGGACGAACAGGCGCGGGTCCTGATGCTCTATCGCCGCGGTTTTGTGCGTTCTGGCGCGGCCCTGAAAGGCAAGCCGCGGGAACGTCTGTCTGCCGTCACGGAACGGCTTGCCGTCCTCGGCACGGACTTCACGCAGAACATGATGGCCGATGAACGCGATTGGTTCATGGTTCTGGGCGAAGATGGCCTCGAAGGCCTCCCGGAATTTCTGGTGCAAGCCGCCGAAGCCGCGGGCGAGGAGAAGGGCGCAGAGGGCCCGGTCATCACGCTGTCGCGGTCCCTGATCGTGCCCTTTCTGCAATTCTCGCCCCGCCGCGATCTGCGTGCGCGCGCGTTTGAGGCATGGACTGCGCGTGGTGCGAATGGGGGCGAAACGGACAACCGTGCCATCGCGCGAGAGATCCTGAAGCTTCGCAACGAACGCGCCGAGATTCTGGGCTATGACAGCTTCGCCGACTACAAGCTCGAAACCGAAATGGCCGGCACGCCGGGCGCTGTTGCCGATCTTTTGATGAAGGTCTGGGAACCGGCGAAGGCGGCGGCGCTCTCTGATGCGGCTGTGCTGCAAGACATGATGCGGCAGGACGGCGTGAATGATGACCTCGCGCCTCATGACTGGCGCTACTACTCGGAAAAGCGGAGGAAGGCCGAACACGACCTCGATGAAGCCGAGTTGAAGCCCTATCTGCAACTCGACCGCATGATCGAAGCGGCGTTTGCGTGTGCAGACCGGCTCTTTGGTCTGAAGGCCACGCCCGTGGACGTGCCATTGCCCCATCCGGATGCGCGCGCGTGGGACATCACCAAAGACGGGCGCCACATGGCGGTTTTCATTGGCGACTATTTCGCGCGCGGTGGGAAACGCTCAGGCGCTTGGTGTTCCGCGATGCGCAGCCAGCGCAAGCTTGGCGGCGAAGTGCGCCCGATCGTCGTCAACGTCTGTAATTTTGCCAAACCTCCCGCTGGGCAGCCCGCACTTTTGTCCTACGACGACGCCCGGACGCTTTTTCACGAGTTCGGCCACGCTCTGCACCAGATCCTGTCCGACGTTACGCATGAACGCGTGTCGGGGACCTCGGTCGCGCGTGACTTTGTCGAACTTCCAAGCCAGCTCTACGAACACTGGCTCGAGGTGCCCGAAGTCCTTGCCGAATTCGCCACGCACGCGGACACGGGCGCGCCCATGCCAAAGGACATGCTGGATCGTCTTTTGGCGGCTGGCACTTATGACATGGGCTTCCAGACCGTCGAATACCTGGCCTCCGCCATCGTCGATCTCGACTTTCACAGTGGTCCGTCCCCGGACGATCCAATGGCGCGTCAGGCCGAGGTGCTGGAGCGGATCGGAATGCCGGACGCTATCGTCATGCGTCACGCTACGCCGCACTTCGCGCACGTCTTTGCGGGCGACGGA
>CAZMKY010000090.1:0-5909 GCA_964566835.1 uncultured Rhodobacterales bacterium | reverse complement strand
CGCACATGGCGCGGCCGCGCTGCTCGGCCCGGTCGCGGTGGACCATCATGGACAGTGCATCGACCGGCTCCTCGTTGACGAGGATCGACATCTTCACGAGGTGGTCGGTTCGGTAGCCCGAGAGCTGGTAGTCGAAACTGGCATAGCCCTTGGTCACCGACTTCAGCCGGTCGTAGAAGTCGAACACCACCTCGTTGAGCGGCAGGTCATAAACCACCATTGCCCGCGTCCCGGCGTAGGTGAGGTCCAGCTGGATGCCGCGCCGGTCCTGGCAGAGTTTCAGCACGTCGCCGAGGAACTCGTCGGGCACCAGGATCGTCGCCTTGATGCGCGGCTCCTCGATGTGGTCGACATGGGTCGGGTCCGGCATGTCGGCGGGGTTGTGAAGGTCGATCTTGGAGCCGTCCTTCATATAGACGTGATAGATCACCGACGGCGCGGTCGTGATCAGTTCGATGTCATATTCCCGTTCAATCCGGTCGCGGATGACTTCGAGGTGCAGAAGACCAAGGAAGCCGCAGCGGAAGCCAAAGCCGAGCGCGGCGGAGGTTTCCATCTCGAAGCTGAAAGAGGCGTCGTTCAGCGCCAGCTTCTCGATCGCGTCACGCAGGTCTTCGAATTCGGCGGTGTCGACGGGGAAGAGGCCACAGAAGACAACCGGCTGGCTGGGCTTGAAGCCGGGCAGCGGGGTTTCCGTGCCTTTCTTCTCGTGCGTGATGGTGTCGCCGACGCGGGTGTCGCGGACCTGCTTGATCGACGCGGTGAAGATCCCGATCTCACCGGGGCCAAGCTCTGCGATGTCCTTCATCTCGGGCTGCAGGACGGCCAGTTTGTCGATGCCGTACTTGGCGCCCGTGGCCATCATCTTGATGTTGTCGCCCTTCTTGACGACGCCGTCGATGACACGGATCAGGACGACGACGCCAAGATAGGGGTCATACCAGCTGTCGACGAGCATGGCCTTCAGAGGCGCGTCGCGGTCGCCCGCGGGCGACGGCAGGCGCTGCACGATGGCTTCCAGAACGTCGGGGATGCCAAGGCCGGTCTTGGCCGAGATCTGAACGGCGTCCGAGGCGTCGATGCCGATGACATCCTCGATCTGTTCGCTCACGCGGTCGATGTCGGCAGCGGGCAGGTCGATCTTGTTCAGGACGGGCACGATTTCGTGGTCGGCCTCGATCGCCTGATAGACGTTGGCCAACGTCTGCGCCTCAACCCCTTGGGAGGCGTCCACCACGAGGAGAGAGCCTTCGACCGCCTGCATGGAGCGGCTGACCTCGTAGGCGAAGTCGACGTGACCCGGTGTGTCGATCAGGTTCAGGATGTAGGTCTGACCGTCCTTGGCGGGATATTCGATCCGGACGGTGTTGGCCTTGATGGTGATGCCGCGTTCCCGTTCGATGTCCATGGCGTCGAGCAACTGCTCTTTCATGTCCCGCTCGGACACGGTGCCGGTCAGCTGGATCAGGCGGTCCGCCAGTGTGGACTTGCCATGGTCGATATGCGCGACGATGGAGAAATTCCGGATATGCGAAAGCTCGGTCATGGAGTGGGATATGGCGGGGAACCGGGGGTTTGTCGAGAGGACGAAAGTGTCTCAGACGGCTGGAAAAGGATTGGCGTGCAGAACGCCGCAACAACTGAGCATTCGGCGCACAGCCAATTCAGCGTTCAGAACCGAATCTCCGGATGTCGAAAGCGACACATTCAAATTCTCCTATGGAAAAAAAGATATACACAGGCGATTCGCCGTGTTCCCCTGCCCCTACAAAAAAAGGAAGGGAGGGACGCATGTCTATCAAACCACCACTGATGGACCTGCCCATCAAGACCGCCGATAGCGGTTTTTATGCAGGCTTCAGTCAGAACGTGGCGGTGGTCTCGAAGGTTATTATTGCCGCTCTGGTGATCTGGGCGGTTGTATTTCCGGAGGCGGCTGGCGCCGTCTTGAACACCATCAACTCGTTCATTCTGGCGAACACGGCTTACTGGTACATCTACCTTGTGACGCTGTTCGTGCTTGTCTGCGTGCTATTGGCCATTTGGCCAACGGCGGGGCGTTTGAAACTGGGGCTGGATACAGACGTGCCCGAGTTTTCGAATTTCTCTTGGTTCTCGATGATGTTCGGCGCCGGTATCGGCGTGGGCATGCTGACATGGGCCGTGGCAGAGCCGGTCTACCACTTTGGCAACAACCCTGAGGTTATCATGGGGCTGGCCGAAGGTGGCACAGAAGGCAACATCCGCAACGCTTACAAGTGGTCCTTCCTGCATTGGGGTCTTGGCGCTTGGGCGTGTTACGCCATCGCCGGCCTTGCACTGGGCTTCTTCTGCTATCGTCGCGGGCTTCCGCTGACGATGCGGTCGTCGCTGACGCCATTGTTCGGCAAGTCCCTCTCGGGGCCGCTGGGCAGCATCATCGACATCGTGGCCGTTGTGGCGACGATCCTTGGTGTGGCGCAGACGCTTGGCTTCGGCGTGGAGCAGTTCGTTGCGGGTCTGACCCGGATCGGCATCACCGGCCTGACCAATGATGGTGGCACGGCAAACACGCTGGGCATCATCGTTGCGATCGTGGTCATCATGGCCGCCTCGACCGCTTCGGCGCTGTCGGGCGTCGGCAAGGGCATCAAGTGGCTGTCCAACCTCAACATGGGTCTGTCGATCTTCCTGTTGGCGTTCTTCCTGCTGTTTGGCTCGACCTTCTTCGGTCTGGCTGCCTTGTTCTGGGGTCTTATCGACTACACCATCGCCTTGCCGGAGCTTCTGTTCACGGTCTGGCGCAATGACGGTGTGGAAGGCAGTGTCGCCACGCAGCTTGAAGGCTGGCAGGGTGGCTGGTCCGTCTTCTACTGGGCCTGGTGGATCGCATTCGCGCCGTTCGTGGGTCTGTTCCTTGCACGTATCTCCAAAGGTCGGACGATCCGGGAATTCGTGCTGGGTGCGATCTTCGTGCCGTCGCTGATGTGCTTTGTCTGGTTCACCTGGGCCGGTGGCACCGCCATCGACCTTGAACTGACAGGTGAAGCCGGTGGCGTCATCAACGCCGCGCCGGACGGTGACAAGATCTTTGCCACTGTCGGTGTTCTGTTGAGCGAGTCGCTGGCGTGGATCATGTCGGTCATCATCGTGGTCCTTCTGATGACCTACCTGGTCACCACGGCAGACTCCGCTGTTCTGATCGTCAACACGATCAACGCAGCCGGTGACGAAGGCCCGAAGGCGAAGCCGCATATCTACTTCTGGGGCATTGCCCTTGGTGCGGTTGTGGCGGCCCTGCTGATCGCAGGCGGGCACAAGGCCATCCAGACTGCGATGGTCATCGGCGCCTTGCCGTTCTCGGTCGTGATGTTCTTGCAGGTCATCGCGCTTGTGAAAGCCATCTTCAACGATGGACGCCGCGAGAAAGCCGGTGTGGCAACGACATCCGAAGATGGGCTTGCCTCACCAGCCGAGTGATATCGACACCACCACGCATGGAAGGGCCGCCCAAAACGGGCGGCCCTTTTCTTTTTGTATCTTTTTTCAAATTTCTTGGAACCAAGTCAGCGGACGCGCGTTTCGCTCTCACATTTGGAGTGCAGTCATGTCCGGTACCAAGTCTTCAGTCTCCCCGTCCTTTATGAAGACGGACCCGGGCTATGCGTCAAACCGTTCCCAAATCGACGCAGCGCTTCATGTGATGGGCTTGTCTCCGGACGAGCTTGAGGCTGAAAGCCACGGCATTTACGCCGCCGATCATTCCCTTACTCAACCCGTATCGACGATGACGCTTGTTCCTCGTGGCATCGCTCGTCTGAGGGCCGCCATAACCTCCCGGCGGCTCAGAGGGTATTGATCGGCGGCGGCCGCAACCGCCGTCCGCCTAGCTTCCTGATTTCAGATCCTTGAGTTCTTGCCGAATGGCGGCAAGTTCCGCGAGGATTTTGGCGTTGTCTTCTTGCAGCGCGTCACGTTCGGACTGGGCGTCGGCGGCGTGCTCGGACTGCATCGCGTCAACGATCACACCAATGAAAAGGTTCAGCACGGCGAAGGCCGTCATGATGATGAACGGCACGAAGAGCGCCCACGCCCATGGGAAGGCTTCCATGACCGGACGGACGATCCCCATGGACCAGCTTTCGAGTGTCATCACCTGAAACAGCGTGTAGGCCGAGCGTCCAAGGTGTCCGAACCAGTCCGGGAAGGCTGCCCCAAAGAGCTTGGTCGAGATCACCGCGAACACGAAGAAGATCAGCGCCAGAAGCAGCACGATGGACCCCATGCCCGGAAGCGCCGCCAAGAGCCCCGCCACGACGCGGCGCATCGCGGGCACAGCCGAGACAAGGCGCAGGATACGCAGGATCCGGAATGCCCTGAGGACCGAGAAGGCCCCGGTTGCAGGGATCAGGGCGATGCCCACGACGGCCAGATCGAAGATCCGCCAAGGATCCCGCCAGAAGCCTTTGAAATCCGCACCGAGGCGGGCCAGAAGCTCGGCCACGAAGATCGCAAGGATGATCTTGTCGAGAACCAAGAGCCCCGGACCGATCGCTGCCATGACGGCAGGCGACGTCTCCAACGCCAGTGTGATGGCATTGATGACGATCAGCGCGATGATCAGTGGTTCAAACCACGGGCGCGAGACGAGAGCTTTGAGGGACTGCTGCATAGCCCGTCATGTGGCGCGCGGACCCCACCAAGACAAGTGCTGTTGTCCGGCTTCAGAGACCGATTTGCGAAAAATCGCGACGGACATCGTCGCCTGCATCCAGCCAGCCTTTGGTGACCTGCTCCAGATGCTCGACGATGCGCACGCGCTGGCCCCGTCCTTCGGCAGCCGCCGCGGCAGCGAAGGCCCCGGTATAGGCTTCGATCTGCGCCACGATCATGTCCGGCCCAGCGACGATTTCGCCCGTGATGTTGTCGCGGGCGTGGATCACGAATTGTATGTTGTGAACGGCTGTCGGTGCGCGGGACACGGCAATGGGCGACACCGCATGGAATTCCACCAAGCGCACGTCGAGATCCATGTGGCGCGGCCCCGTCAACGAGAGCGTGCCCTTGGTGATGCCCTCGTTCAGAATGGCCGCGACTTGTTCAAAGCGGTCGCCCAGCGCCTCGCCATGCCAAACGACATCGGCACGCGGGAACATCCGATTTTCTTCCGTGGTGGTCAGGTCGTCAGGCACAAAGACGTTCACTTCGTCAATATGCCAGCCCGCCGTCACCTCTGATGTCAGTGTATCGGGATAGTCCGTCTTCCACGACGTGCACCCTTGAAGTGCGATCATCGCCGCAAGCACGGCGCCTGTCTTGAACTGCATCTGGAACCTCATACCACCGCTGTAAAAGCCTCTTTGGGGCTTGTTGCGCGGGAATTTGACCGAAAACACGTGCGAAATCGACAAAAAAGTGCGTCTCAGGCGCGTTCGTCCTTGGGTGATCCCATAACGACATAGGATGTGATCGAGTTGACCTGAGGTAAGGCGCCCAGAATGTCCGTGTGGAAAATCTTGTAGGCGGCAAGGTCCGTCACTTCGACGCGTAGCAAGTATTCGACCGCGCCCGTAATGTTGTGACATTCGACGACTTCGGGCGCGCGCGCGATCGACCGCTCGAACGCTTCTTGGCTGGCCTTGGTGTGATTGCTGAGGCCGACCGTAATGTAGGCCACGAAACCCATGCCAAGCTTGCTGCGATCGATGACAGCGCGGTAGCCCGCCAGCACGCCCGAGCGCTCCAGCTCCTGCACCCGGCGCAGGCATGCAGAGGGCGACAACCCGACCCGGTCTGCAAGGTCCAGATTCGAGATCCGACCATCCCGCGACATGACTTGCAATATCTTGTCGTTTATATCGTCTATCTTCGCCATTGATTGCAAAATTACACCGATATCACCTCAATACGCAATTCAATTCGCATCGTTA
>CAZMKY010000089.1:0-1920 GCA_964566835.1 uncultured Rhodobacterales bacterium | reverse complement strand
GTCCGACACGACCGTCACGGAAAAGCCCTGGAAGGCTTGCTGCTCCAGATCGTTCAGCGTGTTCGACAGCGCCTCGCTGGCTGCGTCGGCATAGAGGACAACGTCCAGAACCGGACCCTTCGCAAGCCAATCTGCAAACATGGGCGGAATGCGCGCCGCGTGACGGGCAACGCTTTCGCGCGCCTTGGCCAGAAAGGCGGCCCGGCGGTCGCGGTTCTTCAAAGCTGGCAGGCGTTCTTGCAACAGTCTGCCACTGATGTCCTGAAATGCCTCGGTGCCGCCCGGCTTGTCGCTGCCTTTATAGATCACGGCCAGGCTTTCGATGATGTCGAAGTGGTCAAAGACCCGGTCATCGTCGCACCCGGTGATCTGGCCATCGCGCGCACGGGTGTGGCGTATGACGGGTGCGTCTACCAGACCAATACGATCGGCCTTCTCAAAAAGCGCCGCCAGGAAGGCGTGGTCTTCGAACCAAACGCCTTCATCAAAGCGAATATCTTCCAAAAGACGGCGTCGATAAACCTTGTTCCACGTGGACGGCAAGAGTTCGACGGCCATTTCCCAGTCCGCCAAATCCAGCGCGGTCGTCTTTGAAGTGGGCGCCGTGATCTCACCATCGCCAGAAAGGGGCCCGCGATAATGCGTGTCGTCTCCCATAACGAAGGTCACACCGCCTGCGGCCCAATCCGCCTTAGTCGCCTCGGCACAGTTCAGCAGGCATTCAAGGTAGTCCGGCAGAAGCGCGTCATCGCCATCCAGAAAGGCAATCCATTCGCCCTTCGCCTCGGTTAGACCCCGGTTCCGCGCGGCACCAAGGCCCGCGTTGTCTTGGTGGACAACGCGCAGGCGGGGATCGCTGGCGGCAATGCGGTCGGCGATGCGACCGCTAGCGTCCTCAGAGCCGTCATCGACAACGATGACCTCGATATCCTCAATCGTCTGGGACAGGGCGCTTTGTAACGCGGCTTCGACGTGGTCTTCGACATTATAGACCGCGACGAGGATGCTGACGCGTGGCGACGTCATGGTCGAACCACGGTCCGATACGCCTTTATTTTGTTCTTGCTTATCACACCTGGATCACTGCGTTTTCTTGGGACGGTCTGCGCCGACGAGGTGGTGAATCTTACCACTCCAGCCCGATCTGGCAATCCGCACGAGACCGTAGTCGCGTGTTAGGTCGCGCGCCCATAGACGCAGGATCTTGCTTTGCCTGACGTGTTTCCAGCGAAATATCGCTCAAGCGGAATGTTTTCCGTGACGGCAACGTGGAAACAGCCTTTATTCCGTCACAAAAGCGCCGCGCGACTGACGAAGGGACTCGTTAAGAAATCCGTCGCGTAGAACGATATGGGGATGTCGGAATGGCGATTAGTGCGGCCGAGCAGTACTTTATTGAACTCACGAACCGGGCCCGTCTGGACCCGGAAGTTGAAGCAGCGCGTTTGGGGATCGACCTGAACGAAGGCCTTGCGGCCGGGACGCTGGATGGGACGGCCAAGCAGGTGCTTGCGCCGAATGCATTGCTGGAAGATGCCGCGCAAGACCATTCCGAATGGATGCTTGCGACGAACACCTTTTCGCACACTGGCGAAGGCGGATCGAGCGCGGGCGCACGCATGGCGGCCGCTGGTTACAACTTCACGGGCAGCTGGACCTGGGGTGAAAACATCTCTTGGCGTGGCACGTCTGGCACCATCAACCTCGAAAGCGCGATCACCAGCCATTACGAGGGTCTATTCCTTTCGGAAGGGCACCGGAAGAACACCCTGAAAGACACCTTCCGCGAGATCGGAATTGCGCAGGTGGAAGGGGATTTCACCAATTCGCAGCGCACCTGGTCGGCGTCTATGCTGACCACGAAGTTCGCAAAATCCGGCAGCGAAGTGTTCCTGACCGGCGTTGTCTATGATGACGACG
>CAZMKY010000088.1:0-5194 GCA_964566835.1 uncultured Rhodobacterales bacterium | reverse complement strand
GGCGGTGACCGCGGATCTCGGATTCGTCACGCACACCACCAAGCGAGATGCGAATGAATTCGCGCCCCGTGGCCTTCGCGACGGATTTGCCCAACGACGTCTTACCAACACCCGGAGGACCGACAAGGCACATGATCGGGCCCTTCAGCTTCTTCGAGCGCTGCTGCACGGCAAGGTATTCGACAATGCGTTCCTTGACCTTCTCGAGACCATAGTGGTCGTTATCGAGGATCTCTTGCGCGCGACGCAAATCCTTCTTCACGCGGGATTTCGTGCCCCACGGAATGGACAGCATCCAGTCCAGATAGTTCCGAACAACCGTCGCTTCCGCGGACATTGGGCTCATGTTCTTGAGCTTCTTGACCTCGGCATCGGCCTTTTCGCGCGCTTCTTTGGACAGCTTCGTCTCTTCGATCTTCTGCTCCAGTTCGGCGACCTCATTCTGGCCGTCCTCACCGTCGCCAAGCTCCTTCTGAATGGCCTTCATTTGCTCATTCAGATAATACTCGCGCTGCGTCCGCTCCATCTGGGATTTGACGCGGGTCTTGATCTTTTTCTCGACCTGCATGACGGACATCTCGCCCTGCATCAGGCCAAAGACCTGCTCCAGCCGTTCTGATACAGGCAACGTCTCCAGAAGCTTCTGTTTTTGGTCGACTTCGACCCCCAAATGGCCTGCGACGAGATCGGCGAGCTTTGCCGGTTCGCGCGTCTCAGAGACTTGCGCAAGCGCTTCTTCGGGGATGTTCTTCTTAACTTTTGCGTAGCGCTCGAACTCTTCGGCGACAGACCGCGTCAAAGCCTCGATCGTGGACACGTCGCCCTGCTCTTCGAACAAGGGTTCGGCCATCGCTTCAAAGAAGCTCGGGTTCTCCACAAACTCAGTGATGCGAACACGAGACTTGCCCTCAACCAGCACTTTCACCGTGCCGTCTGGCAATTTGAGCAGTTGAAGCACATTGGCCAGGACACCAACGCGGAAAATGCCATCTTGATCGGGTTCGTCGACCGAAGGGTCGACCTGAGAACTCAGCAGAATCTGCTTGTCGTCCTGCATCACCTCTTCCAGCGCCCGAACGGACTTCTCGCGACCTACGAATAGCGGGACGATCATGTGCGGGAACACAACGATGTCGCGCAACGGCAGGACCGGGAAGGAATTGGAAAATTGCTCGTCCATAATGGATCCTTGTCTTGGCAAGAAGGTCAGGTCCCGGTTTCCGGCAACCACGTCCTTCTCCTGTTTCGGCCTTTATATTTGGTGTCTCGACGGGCGGCTTCAACCATCGAAACTTTCACAGGCAGTTTGCCCGTCCTCCAAGAGCGCTGCAAGGCACGTCTCTCAAGTTTGCTGTCTCGAGAGCCGAGCAGGCCGAAGAAATGAAACAATCCCCTGATCTTAACGGAATAATAGCGATCTCGCCCAATTTTGGGCGCAATACCGAACTAGCAAAAGTTCAAGAGGTTGAGAGATCGCAATCACATGCTTGGACGCATTGGCCACCATCTTCGTCTGGAACGCCGCCGCATAGCGGTCGTGACAGCCTTGGCTTTTGCAGCTGGTGCCCTGCTCTACACCAACATTCCGGCCTATTCGGCTGATATACCTCTGCCGTTGATCACGGGCGCGCTCTATGCGGGGATCGTGGGTCCGGTCGCCTTTCTGACCTGCATTTTTCTGCCGGCCTTCCGCTTTATGCTCGAATCGATTGCGCTGTCGCGATTGATCGTGGCCATTGCGGCAGCGCAGTTTCCAGAACTTGCCGTCGCACTGATTTCAAATCCAATGCTGATGGCTTTGCTCGTCGTGTCGGGCGGTGCCATCCTAAGCCGGGCATTGCATGGCCAATTTGCCCGCGCAAAGGCCGCAAGGAAGCTTGCCGGCTTGCTGCCGGAAACGTTGTTTCAAAGACAGCAGCCCGTTCTCGTCGCGCCGAAACCGTGGCAGATGCAGTTTGTTGGCTGGATCGATGTGAACCGGCCGCTTCAGCACGGATCAGCCGCGCAGGCTTGATTGGTTGGCGACAAACCAGTCGTAGGTCCCCTGCAGACCATCATCCAACCCGATCTTCGCCTTCCATCCGAGCCGCGCGAGGCGCGATACATCCAAGCGCTTGACCGGTGTGCCGTCGGGCTTGCTGGGGTCGGTGACAATCTGGCCGGAAAAGCCCGTGATGCGTGCGACTTTCTTAGCCAGTTCCAGAATGCTCAGGTCTTCACCCGTGCCGACGTTGAGGTGACTGCGGGTTTCCTCGACCTCGGTGTCCAGATCCTCCTTCGGGAGGTCGTGCACAAAGAGACAGGCATCTGCCATGTCGTCGACGTGTAGGAACTCGCGCCTTGGCGTTCCGGTGCCCCAAATCGCAACAGCGTCCTGCCCCTCGCGCAGCGCCTCGTGGAAGCGCCTGAGGAGCGCAGGCAGGACGTGGCTGTTCTGAGGGTGAAAATTGTCACCTGGCCCATATAGGTTTGTTGGCATGACGGACCGATAGTCCCGCCCAAACTGGCGATTCATCGCTTCGCAAAGCTTGATGCCAGCGATCTTGGCGATGGCGTAGGGTTCATTCGTGGGCTCAAGCGGTCCGGTCAGCAAGCTCTCTTCAACCAGCGGCTGCGCCGCGGCCTTCGGATAGATACAGGACGACCCGAGGAAGAGCAGCCGCTCAACACCCGCGTCGTTCGCTCCACCGATCACATTTGATTGGATCTGCAGATTGTCGTGCAAGAAGTCTGCCGGATACGTCGCGTTCGCCGCAATGCCCCCCACTTTTGCGGCAGCAAGGATCACGCTGTCCGGCTGCTCGGCTTTCAAATAGTGGGCAACTGCAGCCTGATCCCTCAGGTCTAGGTCTTTGCGGTCTGCTGTCAGGATTTCAGCGTCAGGCTTTCGATGACAAAGCGCACGGTGAATGGCGCTGCCGACCATGCCTCTGTGGCCCGCAAGAAAGATCCGTTCTGTCATGAAAGCCCCCCGGCCAGTCCTCAGAAGCGACCGCGCCCGTTTCCACCGCCGCCGCCACCGCCGCCGCCCGGGAACGTCCCGCCATTGCCGTTGCAGAATGGTGCGTTCGAGTTCGGAGGACAGTTATAGGCCGACGCCGCACTGACAAGACCTTCAGCCGATACGATAACCGTCGACGCACCACCAACGGCGACGGAGTACCGTGCCAAGGCGCGCAAAGCATCGCGACGCGAATAATTCGCGCTGCCTGCTTCTGGTTTCGCTTCGTCAGTCATCAAAAATACCTTTTTCTCAGTGTTTCTTTTGAAGGAACAATGCGGCGAAACTTTGAAACGAATTGTGAAACTTCTGCGGCCAAAACGCTATTCATTCTGCGAGACCGGAAGCTCCAACCCATGCTGCTTCAGCAGCGCATGCCGACGCGCTGTTTTCAGGTCTTCGGTCACCATTTCCGCGCACATCTCGCGCACGCTGATTTTCGGCGTCCAGCCCAGCTTTTCCCTGGCATTGGAAGGATCGCCCAAAAGCGTTTCGACCTCAGCCGGGCGGAAGTATCGCGGGTCTATCCGCACGATAACGTCACCGGGCTTCACCGCGGGCGCCATGTCTGATGTGACGCGCGACACGGTCCCGATCTCTTCCGTGCCAGACCCCTCGAACTCAATCTGAATGCCCAGCTCTTCTGCCGACCAACGGATGAAGTCGCGCACCGAATGCTGAACGCCCGTGGCCACGACAAAGTCTTCCGCCGCGTCCTGCTGCAGCATCAGCCATTGCATCTCAACATAGTCCTTGGCGTGCCCCCAATCGCGCAGTGCGTCGATGTTGCCCATGTAGAGGCAGTCTTCAATGCCTTGCGCAATATTCGCCAGGCCCCGCGTGATTTTGCGGGTCACAAAGGTCTCGCCGCGGCGCGGGCTTTCGTGGTTGAAGAGGATCCCGTTGCAGGCATACAGCCCATAGGCTTCACGGTAGTTCACCGTGATCCAGTAGGCATAGAGCTTGGCAACGGCGTAGGGCGAACGTGGGTGAAACGGCGTTGTCTCACGTTGCGGGGTCTCTTTCACAAGGCCGTAAAGTTCTGATGTCGACGCCTGATAAAACCGCGTCTTGTCTTCCAACCCCAAGAACCGGATCGCCTCCAGCAGGCGCAATGTGCCGATCGCATCGACGTCTGCCGTATACTCAGGCGCCTCGAAACTCACGGCAACGTGGCTTTGCGCGCCGAGGTTGTAGACCTCATCAGGCTCCACCTCGCGCATGATGCGCGTCAGGTTCGACGTATCGGTCAGGTCTCCGTAGTGCAGCTTCAGACGCGGATCTGGGTCGTGCGGGTCTTCGTAGATGTGGTCAATCCGCTGCGTATTGAAGGACGACGCGCGGCGCTTGATGCCGTGCACCTCATATCCCTTGGCCAACAACAATTCGGCAAGATACGATCCGTCCTGCCCCGTCACGCCCGTGATAAGTGCCCGCTTCATCCCTAACCTGCCCCACCCCGCATTAAAAACTGCGGGATTTTTTGTATGTTCTTCGCAGCGAGCGTTCCCACCCCGCCGATACCGTTCTTGCGAAGCGCCCGGTGATCTTCAAGGCTCTTTCGCAAAATGTGCTTCAGAGATGCATTGCTGGCACCTCCAAGTCGCATCTTGACGAAGACTTCAGGCACGTAGACCGCCTTGAAGCCCGGCTTGGAAAAGTATCGCAAGATTGCGTCGTAGTCGGCGGCGATACGGAAGTCTGTGTCAAACAGACCATGCTCTTCGATGACACGGCGCCTTAGAAAAAGCGCCGGATGCGGCGGCATCCACCCCTGTTTCAGTTTGGCCGGTTCAAACGTGCCAGACCGCCAACGCCGCACGATACGCGACGTATCGTCAGCAGAGACGTAATCCAGATCACCGTAAACGGCATCGACGTCATCATCCTCGAATGCGGTCGCGACACGCTGCAGAACGTGGTCGTTCGCGAAATAGTCGTCTGAATGCAAAAGCCCAACGACGTCACCCGTTGCCCGCGCGAAACCACGGTTCAGGGCGTCATAGATGCCTTTGTCCTTTTCGCTGACAAGCGCACGGTTTTGGTGCGGATGCGCCGCGATGACATCCAGCGTCCCATCAGAAGACGCCCCGTCCTGCACGACATGCTCCACATTGTGGTAAGTCTGAGCCGCAAGGGACGTCAAACTGTCCCCTATCGTAGAAGCGCGGTTCCACACCGCCGTGACGACAG
>CAZMKY010000087.1:0-1535 GCA_964566835.1 uncultured Rhodobacterales bacterium | reverse complement strand
ATCCCGACGACGCGATGATTCTCATCCACCACCGGAAAGCCGGTGAAGTTATAGCGTTCGATCAGTGCCTTCGCGTCGGCAAGCGTCTGTTTCGCTGTCAGGGTCACCGGGTTGTAGACGACGCCGGATTCAAATCGCTTGACCCGCCGCACCTCACGGGCCTGTTCCTCTATGTCAAGGTTACGGTGGATAACCCCCATGCCCCCTGCCTGCGCCATGGCAATGGCCATGCGCGCCTCCGTCACCGTGTCCATGGCGGAAGACAACAGGGGTATGTTCAGCTCAATGTCCCTGGTGACGCGCGTCCGCGTATCAGCCGTCGAAGGCAGCACCGTCGAGGCTGCCGGAACAAGAAGTACATCGTCGAAGGTTAGCGCCTCGCGAATCTCCATGAGGGGTCTCCTTGGGAGGGTTCGTTTGACGCCTCCCTATTGCACGGGTCAGCGGCGGCGAAAACCCCTATTTGTGGGTTTCTCCGGCAAAACCCCATGATTTTGCGGTTGTCACCGGGATGAAAACCCGGCCTGATCGGATCATGAGCACGCATGGATACGAAGGTAGCCGACTGAACCTTCCCTTCGTCGGCATCTCGACCTTCGGCAAGAAGCCTTATGTCGAGGACTGGTCGCGCATTTCAGCCGACGCAGCGGTTATGGGGGCGCCGTTTGACGCCGGCACACAATGGCGTTCCGGCGCGCGGTTTGGTCCGCGCGCGGTACGAGAGGCATCTACGCTGTTCTCTTTCGGACATGCCGGGGCCTATGACCATGAGGATGACCGCACCTACCTTGGCGCTGACGTCTCAATCGTGGACATCGGCGACGCAGACATCATTCACACCGATACCGAGGGCAGCCACGCCAATATCGAGGCGGGTGTCCGTGCGATCCTGAAAGCTGGCGCATTGCCTGTCGTGATCGGCGGGGACCATTCGATCAACATTCCTTGCATCGGAGCATTTGACGACCAGGGCCCTATCCACATCCTACAGATTGATGCCCATCTGGACTTCGTGGACGAACGTCACGGCGTGCGCCACGGACACGGCAATCCGATGCGGCGTGCGGCAGAATTGAACTATGTCACCGGCCTAACCCAGGTGGGTATTCGCAATGTCTCCTCCACTGCCCGTGAGGGATATGAAGATGCGCGTCGGATGGGCTCGGACATCCTGTCAGTCAGGCAGGCGCGCGCGCTCGGGCCGCAAGGCGTGGCCGAACGCATTCCTGAAGGAGCACGCGTCTACGTGACTCTCGACATCGACGCCTTCTGCCCCTCGATCGCACCGGGCACCGGCACGCCGAGCCACGGCGGATTTCTCTACTATGAAGTGCTGGAACTGTTGCAGCTGGTGGCGCGGAGCCACGACGTCGTTGGGTTCGATCTGGTTGAAGTAGCTCCGGGCTATGACCCAGCCGGATCGACGGCCATCCTGGGGGCGCAGGTCACGCTGAATTTCCTCGGGTTCATTTTCGACGCGCGGCAATCCACCGCCTGAATCCCATCCAAATTGATGCGCATCAAGGCCCCTCGTA
>CAZMKY010000086.1:0-2745 GCA_964566835.1 uncultured Rhodobacterales bacterium | reverse complement strand
AGAGGCCGCGGAGAAAGCCAAGATCGAACTGTCGTCTTCCAGCCAGACCGAGATCAACCAGCCGTTCATCTCGATGGACCCGAACTCGGGCACGCCGCTGCACATGGTCATGAAGCTGACCCGCGCCAAGCTGGAAAGCCTTGTGGGTGACCTGATCAAGAAATCGATCAAGCCTTGCCAGGCTGCACTGAAAGACGCGGGCCTGTCGACCAGCGATATCGATGAAGTGGTGCTTGTCGGCGGTATGACCCGCATGCCGAAGGTCATTGAAGAAGTGACCAAATTCTTCGGCAAAGAGCCGCACAAAGGCGTTAACCCGGACGAAGTCGTCGCTATGGGCGCCGCCATTCAGGCCGGTGTTCTGCAAGGCGACGTCAAAGACGTTGTCCTGTTGGACGTCACGCCGCTGTCGCTCGGCATTGAGACGCTTGGCGGTGTCTTCACGCGCCTGATCGACCGCAACACGACGATCCCGACGAAGAAGAGCCAGATCTTCTCGACCGCCGAAGACAACCAGAACGCTGTGACGATCCGGGTCTTCCAGGGCGAGCGTGAGATGGCTGCGGACAACAAGCTTCTGGGTCAGTTCAACCTTGAAGACATCCCGCCCGCACCGCGCGGCCTGCCGCAGATCGAAGTGACGTTCGACATCGACGCCAACGGCATCGTGTCGGTCAGCGCCAAGGACAAGGGCACTGGCAAAGAGCAGAACATCACGATCCAGGCGTCTGGTGGTCTGTCCGATGACGAAATCGACCAGATGGTTAAGGACGCAGAAGCCAATGCTGAGGCCGACAAGGCCAAGAAGGATCTGGTCGAAGCCACGAACCAGGCCGAGAGCCTCATCCACTCGACCGAAAAATCGATGGAAGAACACGGCGACAAGGTTGATCCGACGACCATCGAAGCCATCGAGCTGGCAATTGCCAACCTGAAGGAACAGATGGAAAGCGAAGACGCTGGCAAGATCCGCGGCGGCATTCAGAACGTGACCGAAGCCGCAATGAAGCTGGGCGAAGCCATCTACAAAGCCGAACAGGAAAAGGCCGGTGAAGCCGAACCTGCTGGCGATGATGAGCCGCGTGGTGTCGACGACGATATCGTCGATGCCGACTTCGAAGATCTCGACGACGACAATCGCGCGTCCTAAGTGCGGATCTAACGCGACATTTGGGCCGGCCTGACCCTGTCGGGCCGGCCTTCGCGTTTCAGGAGAACGGATCATGGCAAAGCGCGACTATTACGAGGTTCTGGGGGTCTCGAAGGGCGCATCCGCCGACGAGATCAAGAAAGCCTATCGTCAGAAGGCGAAAGAGCTTCATCCGGACCGCAACAGCGACAACCCGAACGCCGAGGCACAGTTCAAAGAAGCGAACGAAGCCTACGAAGTCCTGAAAGACGGTGACAAGAAAGCCGCCTACGACCGCTACGGCCACGCCGCTTTCGAAGGTGGCATGGGCGGCGGTGGACGGCCCGGCGGCGGATTTGGCGGCGGTCAGGGCGACTTCGCAAGTGCCTTCTCGGACGTGTTCGACGATCTCTTCGGGGATATGATGGGCGGGGGCCGCGGTGGGCGTGCACAACGTGCGACCCGTGGCTCGGACTTGCGCTACAATCTCAGGATTTCGCTGGAAGACGCCTTTGGCGGCCTGACCAAGACGATCAACGTGCCGACATCGGTCAGCTGTGATGTCTGCAATGGCACCGGCAGCGAAAGCGGCAGCGAGCCGGCCACCTGCCCGACGTGTTCAGGCATGGGGAAGGTCCGGGCCCAACAGGGCTTTTTCACGGTCGAACGGACATGTCCGACATGTTCTGGCGTGGGTCAGATCATCAAGAACCCTTGTGGAAACTGTGGCGGTGCTGGTCGCGTGGACCGGGAACGCGCGCTTAGCGTCAACATCCCTGCGGGTGTCGAAACCGGCACACGCATCCGCCTGGCCGGTGAAGGCGAAGCCGGTCTGCGGGGTGGGCCTGCCGGCGACCTCTATATCTTCATCGAAGTGGCAGAACACACCTTGTTCCAGCGCGACAGCGTAAACCTCTATTGCCGCGTCCCGGTCGCAATGACGACAGCCGCAATGGGCGGGGAGATTGAGGTCCCGACGATCGACGGCGGCCGCAGCAGGGTCAAGATCCCGGCTGGTAGCCAGTCGGGTCGTCAAATGCGGCTCCGTGCCAAAGGCATGCCCGCGCTTCGCGGCGGCCAGCATGGCGACATGTTCATTGAACTGGCTGTCGAGACACCGATCAACCTTAGCGCACGTCAGAAAGAACTGCTGCGAGAGTTTGAATCGCTCGGTGAAGACAACAGCCCCGAAAGCTCTGGCTTCTTCAAGAAGGTCAAAAGCTTCTGGGACGGCATGACAGGCTGATCCGGCGCGTTTGAGTATTTTTGGCCAGAAGAAAGAGGGGCGGTAACGCCCCTTTTTTTACGACTGATTAACCGTGATCGTGCGACCTTCGGCGCATGTCGCAGACCCGTATGGAATTTGACGAAGCGCCGGTCTTGCCGTTGGAGAAGACTGGCAAGGCGCCGTCGTACCTGAAAGATCACCGGCAGCGACTGCGCGAGCGCTTTCTTTCAGGTGGGTCCGATGCAGTGCCGGACTACGAGCTTTTGGAACTCGTCCTGTTTCGTGCGATCCCGCGCCGCGATGTAAAACCCCTGGCGCGCACGCTTCTTGACCAGTTCGGCGACTTCAATCGCGTGCTCTCTGCTCCACTTGATCGTCTGAGAGACAT
>CAZMKY010000085.1:0-9268 GCA_964566835.1 uncultured Rhodobacterales bacterium | reverse complement strand
CGCAGTCTGCGTGGACTTAAACCCGCCACATTTTTATCCCGACTTTTTCGCAAACGCTCCGAATTGAGGACACGGGTGTCCCGGACAACTTCGTCAGCCCCTCGCACGTCGCGATGGCCCTAACGACTGCAATTACTCGCTAACAAAGTGGAAATCATAATGCTGCTTTTCCGGAACATCGCACCCGTGTTTGACGCCGCCGACTCTGGTCGGGGTGGAGTTTCGACCATGAATTTGGACGCGCCTGTTGATGTTGTCCTGGAACTGGGAACCGAAGTTACTCAATTCTATGGCAACGACGGCACTGATCCTGCGAAAGATCAGAGCGCACTGGAAGATGATGCAGACGGCATCATCACCATGACCTTCGAAGATCCTTCGAGCGACGTTGTCCTGACCTTTGACGGTTGGGATATCGACCACGGCGCCGAAGTCGAAGTCTTCCTGAATGGAGAATCGCTGGGTTTCCTCACCGGGGGCGTTGATGAGGGCTACGCCAGCTATGAATTCCTGATTGCTGCCGAGGATATGACCGGTGGCACGCAGACGATCCAATTTGTTCAGCAGACCGGCGCGACCTTCCTTTGGGGCGTGAAGAACGTTCTGGTTTCAGCTGCTGAAAGCAACCCGGTTCTGCTTCTCGATACAGAAGACACCAACGACTACGGCAACGGCTTCGGCACGGCTGTCGGTGAAGGCGCCGATGCAGATGGCCGCGTTGCTTTCGACTTTGAATCCACCGGCAACGCCATGACCCTGACCTATCAGGGCTACGACATTGACGGTCCGGGCGAAGTCCAGATCATCCTGAACGGCGAAGCCATCGGCTTTGTCGGTGAAAACACCGGCGGCGGCGAGAACGACGCGTTCTCGGACCACACGCTGGAATTGTCGGCTGGCCAGATTCAGGACGGCACCAACACGCTCGAATTCGTCATGCAGTTCGGCGCCCAGTACAAGCGGGGTGTCACCAACCTGACGCTTTCGGAAAACCTCGACGCGACACCAGCCATCGGCCTGACCGTTGGTGAAGTCAACGCAACAGCCTACGGCATGGGGTGGGACGAGGCTGCTGAAGACGACGTCGACGGAATCGTCGAATACAGCTTCGATGCCACCGGCAACGACATGCAGTTGTCGTTCGACCTTTGGGACGTTGACTGGGACGGCGAGATCGAAGTCACCGTCAATGGCCAAAGCGTGGGCACGCTGACGGCCCCGGGTGCAAACGAGGTCGACTCGTCCTACGTCGTCAACCTCGATGCTGGTGACCTGAACCCGACGGACAACGTCATCCGCTTCCAGCAGACGTCTTCGCCGACCTACAAGTGGGGCGTGAAGAACGTTCTGGTTGAAGATAACCCGGGCGACGAATCCGAAGTTATCGCGCTGACCGACGGTGTTCAGTGGATGGACGAGCGCGGTCAGGGCTACAATGATCTGACCGAAGACGATGCGCGCATCGACTTCACGTTCACGGCCTCTGGCGATGAGCATGTTCAGCTGAACTTCGAAGGCTACGATGTCGATTGGCAGGGCGAAGTTGTCGTCTATGTCAACGACGCTGTCGTGGCCACGCTCGAAGCTGGTCTCAACAATGACTACGCCGAATACGACGTCACGCTCTGGAAGGGCATGCTCGTCAATGGTGAGAACACATTGTCGATCCGCCAGGAATCCGGCCCAACACTGATCTGGGGTGTTCGGAATGTCACCGTGACGGAAGATGAGCCCGGCACGAACGAAGACACGCTGGTTGAACTGCAGCTCGGTCAAGTCGACACCGCCAAGTATGGTGCTGTCTTCGGCGATGCCGACGACACAGATGGTGACGCGGACTTCTCGTTCCAGCGCACGGGCAATGACCTTGTTCTGAACTTCGAAGGCCACGACATCGACGGCCCGCTGGAAGTCGGTGTCTACCTGAACGGCGTTTTCTGGCAGAACCTCGACGCGGGCCTGAACAACCTCAACGCGGACTACACGCTTGAGATTGCAGACTCTCTGCTGAATGACGGTGAGAACATCATCACCTTCAAGCAGGAGTTTGATGCGTCCTACAAGTGGGGTGTCACGAACCTCGTGCTTCAGGAAAATGTCGCTGACGAAGCCATCGTTCTGAACATTGGCGAGACGAACACCAACTACTACGGCCAGGGCTACAACGGCTCCAGCGACGCCGATGGTATGGTTGACATGACCTTCACCGGTCAGGAGACGGATCTGACCCTGACCTTCAAGGGCTATGACGTCGACAGCAACACGGAAGTCAGCGTTCTTCTGAACGGTCAACTTCTGCAGACGCTCACCGCCGGTGTGAACAATGGCGAAGCCGACTACACGATCAACATCCCGGCGTCGTCGCAAACGCTTGGCGAAGACAATACCCTGACGTTCCAGACCAATATCGATCCGATCTGGAAATGGGGTGTGTCGAACGTCCGTCTCGATCCCGCAACGGATGTCGAAGAGCCGGTGCGTCTGACGGTTGGTGAAACGCTCCTGGAAAGCTACGGTAACGGCTTTGAAGGCAATGCAGATGCCGACGGCATCCAGGCCTTTGTATTCGCCGCCGATGGCTCCAAGGACGCGAACTTCACGCTGCAGGGCTATGACGTCGACTTCGAAGGCGAAGTTGAGATCCTTCTGAATGGTGAGCGTTGGGGCGACCTGACGGTTGGCACGGACAACGGCTTCTCCAACCACGACTTCACCATCGATGCTGCTGATCTTGATGCCGGCGACAACACGATTTCGTTCCGCATGACCGCTGGTGCCCAGTGGAAGTGGGGTGTGAAAGACATCACCGTCACCGAAATCGAACCGGTGCCTGCCACGCTTATCGAATCTCGTACGATCTCTTACGGCATGCAAGGCAACGGCTTTGAGTTCCAGTCAGTCGCTCTTGTCGACGAAGATGGTCGCATCGACTATGCCTTCGACGGCAGCGCCAACGAAGACGTCGTCATCCGCTTCCTCGGCTACGATATCGATGGCGCTTGGGAAGTCGGGGTCGCCATCAACGGCACCAGCCTTGATAACCTGACCACCGGTGTCGACAACGGCTACAGCTACTACGAGATCGCCATTGATGGTGCCCTCCTGGTAGATGGTGAGAACCTGATCACCTTCACCCAGAACGGTGAAGCCACCTTCAAGTGGGGCGTCGGCAACATTCAGGTTTCAAAAGCGCAAGCTACTGAAACGCCAACCGACACCAACTACAGCGACCAATGGTATCTCGATGCCATGGGCGGCTTTGAAGAAGTCTGGGCCGACTATACCGGCGCAGGTGTCAAAGTGGGTGTCTATGATGACGGTGTCGAGTACACGCACACCGATCTGGACGGCAACTACGACGCCACCAAGCACGCCACCTACTACAACGCTGAAACCGACAGTGACGTCGAACTCGACCCGATGTCGGAAGGCTCGGAAGGTCACGGCACCTCGGTGGCTGGTCTGATCGCAGCCGAAGCCAATGGCGAAGGTATCGTCGGCACGGCATACGGCGCTTCGATCACTGGTGTGGACATCATCGACGGCATCGCTTCGGCTGGCAGCGAGGATCTCTCGATCTTCGAACAGGCGGTCGCAAACATGTATCAGTTCGATGTGGTCAACCACTCGTGGGGCTCGACGCCTGGCTTCGACAACCTTGGCATCACCATGAGCGAGACGACGCTTCTCTATGTTGAGACATATTCGTTCTCGGGTCGCGGTGGACTTGGCACAATCCAGGTGAAGTCGGCAGGCAATGCTACGGCAAACGCCAATGGCGACCTGATCGACGCGTCGCGCTACACCATCACGGTGGCAGCATCCGACTCCACCGGCGACGCAGCCTACTACTCCAACCACGGCGCAAACCTTCTGGTTACCGCACCTTCGGCTGATGATTACTTCGCAGGCCTCGGCGTCATCTCGACGGCAGCAGGCGGTGGCGTCACCGGAACCGGTGCCCTGGACGGCTTCGGCGGAACCTCAGCTTCGGCTCCGCTCGTGTCGGGTGTTGTTGCTCTGATGCTGGAAGCCAACCCGGGTCTCGGCTGGCGCGACGTGCAGGAAATCCTGTCCATGTCGGCAGAGATGACGGATGTGGCCGATGGCTATTCCTACCCAATCGGCGACACGCCGGGTCAGGAATACAGCTGGGGCTACAACGGTGCCACGGACTGGAACGGTGGCGGTCGCCACTTCAGCGAGGACTTTGGCTACGGTGTGGTCAACGCTCATGACGCAGTGCGCATGGCAGAAGTCTGGAGCGAGTTCGGTGAAGCCAAGACGTCGACGAATGAACAGTCGTTCGTGGATACGGCCGACTACACCGGCTCCGACGCCACAACGAGCCTGTTCTTGGACTTCAGCGAAGGCACCCAGCTGCAGACGCTGACAGTCGAAAGCGTCGAGGTCACGCTTGGGACCAGCTCGACCGATATCGATGTCTTCCTCATTTCGCCTTCTGGTACGCGCGTCCAGCTCTTTGCTGACGGCGATGCCGATCTGGCCGAGGGACAGGAAGGCACTGCCAATGACGGATCGCTGACGTGGACGTTTGGTGCTCAGGCCTTCCGTGGTGAAACCACCGAGGTCTACGACCAAGAGCTGGTAGGCTTCAACGGCATCTGGGAACTTGAGATCGTCAACAACTCCGGTGGTGAGATCACGGTTGCTGCGGAAGCCAATGTCTTCGGTTCGACCATCTCGGACGACAACGTCTACACCTACACCGACGAAATCCTGGATATGATCGATATTCAGGCCGGTCTGGAGTATGACTTTGTCAGCGAAGCTCCGACGACGATCTTCGATGACGGCGCTGGTTCCGACTGGATCAACATGGCCGCCATGACGTCGAACCTGACGGTTGGTCTGGATGATGTTGATCTGGAACTCGCAGCCGATGTGTCTGGCTACATCTCGGCCAACGGTGTGATCTTCGCCGAAGTCTATGCCGGATCGGGTGTCGAGAACGTCGCAACCGGTGACGGTGACGACAACATCTACGGCTCCTCGGCATCGAACGTGATCCTTGCAGGCCGCGGTGACGACAACATCTTCGGCGGCGCTGGTGCCGACGATATCGAAGGTGGTGCAGGTGACGACTTCTTCTTCTTCCAAGATGATTTCGACGCCGACTCGATCCGCGACTTCCGCGCTGCTGAAGGTGAACTCGATATGCTGGTCTTCGAGAACTACGGTCTCGAGTTCGGCTACGCAGACCTCACCATCGTGCAGTCCGAAGGCAACACGGTCATCACGACGGGCACCACGGGCGACGAGCTGACGCTGGTCGGCTACACCGATGCCCTGACCGAAGACATGATCCTGTTCTTCGACAACAACGCTGTCTTTGCATAATCGCAAAGAGCGACCTCAGAAAACTGGAAGCGCCGCCCTTTTGGGCGGCGCTTTCGTTTGTGGTCTGTGTCCAGTGAAGCTGATGCAGAAACCCACGCAACAAAAAAGGCGCGGACCATGCCGCGCCTTTTTCAGGAATTCCGATTGGTGGGTCTATTCAGCCGGCTGAATATCAGACGTCTCTGCCTCGGCCGGGGCTTTGCGACCCTTGATCATGCGCTTGACCGGGTACCAGACCAGCGCCACGACGGCCAAAAGAACCGACAGGACAAGGCCCAGAACGACGCCAAGCGCGCCAAGGCCAAGACCGGGGCCGACATAAGCCGCGGCCGGTGTTGCCAGTGTCGCCGCGGCAAGGGCGAGGGGGGCAATACGGGTGAAGTTCATTTCCGCTCTCTCTCAGTTGCCGGGACAGCTTTGGTCCCAGATGCCTCGTTCAAAATAATCGGGGGCGAAATACATCGCGTCGCCGACATGAAGGGTCACATTGTCTTCCGTCTGATAGAGATTGACGAAATCGAAAACGACCGATCCATTCGCGTCTACTTCGAAAATGCGGCCTTGATGTGAACTTGTCAGAAGAAATCCGTCATTTTCCAATCTTTGGTGCGTGCCGTTGAATTCTGTGAAGAAATCATAGTCCGCACCATCGACCTTGACCTCGGTCTCATACGTTTCGGGGTCGATTGCGATGATCTTGGAGTATGATCCCACGCCGCGCTCATTGTTGGAAAAGACCGTGATCCAGCCGTCTGGGCCAAAGTCGGGGTCATGTTGGCGGTCCCAAGGGCCGACACGCCACCATTTCACTTGGAGCGTCTCGGGATCGAAGACGAAGACAAGGTTCGGCACCCGGTAGCTCATCACCAGATCGCCTGCTTCAAATCCGGGATAGGCAGCCGCAAGTTCCGGCGACAGCTCTTCAATGTCGTTGCCGTGGACGCGGTCCCAAACCTCTTCCTCGCGCTGCAAATCCCAGATGTGCACATCCGGATTGGCTTCCCGCACCGCGCCCATATCGACGCTGCGGAGGATTTCGCCCGTTGCGGTGTCGACCTCCATAAGGACGTGGTCAAACTGCTGCTGCGTGCCTTCATAGGTCCAGAACGTGCCACGATCGGTGGGTGTGATCGTATGGTGATAGATGCCGTCCAGAACCCAGTCACGCTGTCCGCAAGCATCCACTTTGACGATGCCCCCACCGTCTTCCTGCATCAGATAGAGGATCGATCCGTCAGGGCGCATATCGACGCCATACATGTTCTTGCGCTCTGCCGGTTCCGTCGATTGCGGCAGATCATCCGTCGAAAGGGCCCAGGTCCGGACAATCTGACCTTCAGGGTCAAACAGGATCGCGCCCCAAAGGGTTTCTTCGAAATCGAAGGCACCGAACACGGCGCGGTATCCTTCCGGCGCGTCCGGCGAAAGCGCCATGCGCGGCTGAACCCGGCGATCTTTCAATCCCTCGACGGCGAGTTCCGGCAAAGCCTCAGGCGTGCCAGGCACGGTCCGAAACCACCTGACAGGTGCGCGTCCCAAATCGTTGGCCAGCTTCTCGCGAAGGGTCGTGTTCTCACCAAGGCCACCTGCCGTGTAGACCCAGACGGCTTGGACGATCTGAAAAGGAAAGACCTGCAGGGCAATGGTCGCCATGCCCCAAAGAAAGGCGACAAGGAACAAAAGCCACAAAATGGCCAGTCTGGCTGCTGTCATAATACCTGCTCGTTCAATGGGCTTTTTTGCCCGTGTTTGTTGGCGCGATTCTCCCCGATTGGGACGCATGGCGCAAGGTAAACTGGACAAAGTGCAGGGGGGCGCGTGTTCAAATGCCCACGGGCTTGGCGTGTCCATTGGATAAAAGAATGGATTTCAGACACCTTCAGCCTCCATCATGGCTGGGATCCCGCGACGCGGAAGAAAGGGCAGAAGCATGCAGGCGGTCTATTACGAACGGTTCGGGGACGCGGAAGACGTTTTGATCCATGGCACGCTTGCCGATACGTCGCCCGGACCGGGCGAGGTGCGCGTCCTCGTGAAAGCCAGCGGCGTCAACCCGTCTGATGTGAAGCTTCGTGCGGGCGCGCGCCCCGGTGCGACCATGGCCTTTCCGCAGATTGTTCCCAACTCAGATGGTGCGGGTGTGATCGAGGCCGTGGGCGAAGGTGTCGATCCAAACCGGATCGGGCAGAGGGTCTGGATCTGGAATGGCCAGTGGAAACGCGCCTTTGGCACTGCGGCGTCGGTCATTGTTCTGCCCGCGGTGCAGGCCGTCCCATTGCCGGACGGCACAAGCTTCGAAGAGGGCGCGTGTCTTGGCATCCCGGCCATGACAGCATGGTATGCGCTGTTCGGGGACGGGCAGAACCTTGCGGGTAAGACCGTTCTGGTCACCGGCGGTGCCGGTACCGTGGGCCGCTATGCCATTCAGATGGCGCGATTGGCGGGCGCGCGTGTTTTGACGACCGTCTCCAGCGAAGCAAAGGCGCGGCATTCAACGGCGGAGAATTGGATCAATTACAGGGGGGATGACGTCGAGGCGCAGATCATGGACCTGACGGATGGGCAGGGCGTCGATCGGATTGTCGACGTCGATTTTGGCGTCAATCAAGCCACGTCGCTGGCGGTCATCAAGGAAGGCGGCACCATCTCTGCCTACGCGTCCGCCGGGGATATGGCGCCGACATTGCAGTTCTATCCCTTCATGTTTCGGAACGTGACGCTTCGGATGCTGATCGCCTATCTGATCTCTGCCGAAGACCACCAGCGCGGCGAAGCCGCCATCACTGCGTGGCTGGAGGCGGGCGAACTGAGCCACGCCGTCGTGCCGGGCGGCGGTCTGAAGGACATGGCCCGCGCACACAAGCTTGTGGAAGACGGTGACAAGCTTGGTACCGTCGTCGTGTCGATCTAGGTGACGACGGGAGGTCGGCGCGACGGCCAAGACGTCAATCTGTCCCAGTCCTCGGCGATCGCGATTAGGTCCAGATCGCTGCCCGGACGGCCGATCAGGCTTATCCCTGCCGGCAGGCCGTTCTTGCCAAAACCGGCTGGCAATGACATCGCCGGCAAGCCCGGAAGCGATGCGGCGATCATGGCTTCCATCCAGCGATGATAGGTGTCCATGTCTTGCCCGGCGATGTGCATGGGATATTCCTCGTCAACCGGGAACGGCCAGACCTGCGTCGTGGGCAGCGCCAGAACGTCAAATGTCTCCAATGCGGTTTCCATTGATTTAAGAACAGTTTGGCGGTCGTTCTTCGCCTTTCCAATCTGATCTTTTGACAGGGCCAGACCTTTCTCGATCTCCCAGATCACGGTGGCTTTCATCCGCGACCTTTTGCTTGGGTCGCTATAGGCTTCGATGTTCTGGGAAGAGATCAGCGCGGCCCTGAGCGTGGTCCAACTTGTCCAAGCGAGATCTCGGTCGAAGGGCAGCTGGTCGACAATAGTGACGCTCGCACCGGCGTCCTGCATCTGGTCAAGCGCGTCCTTGCAGAGCTCAATCAAACCGTCTTCAAACGGCAGGCCATAGGCGTCGCCGATCCAACCGATCCTTGCGCCGTTCAATGCGAGTTTCGGCTGGCTGAGTTTGACGTCAAAGGGCCAGCCGTCCTGAGGCCCGCCAAGGACCTCCAGCATAAGGGCAAGATCTCCGGGGTGCCGCGCCATGGCGCCGTCGGTGCTCAGCGGCAAATCCGTGCTCGTGGCCATATCCCGAGGGATCAGACCGACCGTTGGGCGAAGACGATAGATGTTGGCCCACGCGGCCGGGTTCCTCAGGCTGCCCATCATGTCCGAGCCGTCGGCGACAGCCAGCATGCCCGAAGCAACGGCGACCGATGCTCCGCCAGACGAACCGCCGCAGGTTCGGCCCTGATCATAGGGGTTCAGCGTCCGCCCAAAGACG
>CAZMKY010000084.1:0-6840 GCA_964566835.1 uncultured Rhodobacterales bacterium | reverse complement strand
CAACTCGATCCCAAGCTCTTCCTCCACGAACATCAGAACTTCGAAGACGGACAGACTGTCGAGCTCCATATCGTCGAAGGCGACATCTTCGCCTTTCAGCAGTCGCGGACCAATTTCGGGGTCGCGCAACACGTTGATGGATTTGTCGAGCGCGGCAATGACGGTTTTGCGGATGTCGGTCACAAGGTCACCTCGGCAGTGAAACGGGATGGATAGAGGAAGACGTCGTCTTTACGGAATGCCAGATCGACGTTGCTGACAAAGACGGGCAGCTTGGACAATTCAGTGCTGACCAAATCGTAAAGTGACAGCGACATTGGCCGGCCAAGGCAGACGTGTGGGCCTGCGCCAAAGAACCGTTGATATGGCACCTCCTCCATCTCTTCGAGAGACTGCAGGTGACAGCGCACCACAGTGCCTTCTGGCACCGGATCACCGCCCAAATCCGTATCCGTCTTGGCCACACGGTCAATATAAGGCACGCCCGTGCGCAGCGGGGCCTTCGGCGCCTCGACATCAGTCAGTCGATTGCCGTCCGCCAGATCAAAGTGGTGTTTCATCGACCGCGCTAAGGTGCCAATCAACGCATCACGTCCAAGAATCACTAAGGCAACGCGCGCGCCGATTTCGTCTGACGTGGCGTCAGGGAACTGATCTTCGAAATCCGCCTTGATCGCAGCCAACTCTGCCTGCAGCCGCTTGCGTTGCCCCGGACCAAGCGTCTGGCTGAACGTCCGAGAGACAAGGGACATCTGGTCCGCAAGCCGCGACCCTGTAAGGACCGCCAGAACGTTGCCAACGATGGGCAAGACCATGGCGTCCAAAACGTTGACCGGCCCGGCTTTCGCAAGCGGCGCGGTCCCGGACCTCGCAATATCGGGTAGTTTCTCGGTCAGGCCTGGCATTTGCGCCCGGATCAGCTTGGAGACCTCCGCGCGGCGCTGCCGATGCGCCGGACCATTCAATGCAAGCGGGATATGATCCAGCGCAAAGACAATGGCCCCGAGATCCAGACCCAGTTTCTTGGCCAAAGCATCCTGACGGCCCGCGTAAGGAACAGTTTCGAAATCCGCCGACGACAATACGTCGATCGCGTAAGTCCCACGGGCATCGAGAGGTGGCGTGGTCTTCAGCATCGGAAAGGTTCCTGATTGCTCAAGAAAACTGTTCCCTGATCAGCCGCTCTTCCAGACCGTGACCGGGGTCGAACAGCAGGCGGTGAGAGATCGACGGTTCACTTTTGACCTCGACCCATTGGACATTTCTGACGGAGCGGCTGTCGGCGTCGGCCATGACGGGGCGCTTCTCGGGCTCGAGAACGGTAAACCGAACGTTCGCTGCTTTTGGCAGCAAAGCGCCCCGCCATCTGCGGGGACGGAACGCGGCCATGGCCGTCAACGCGAGCACTTCCGAACCGATGGGCAAAATGGGCCCGTGGGCGGAATAGTTGTAGGCAGTCGATCCGGCAGGCGTGGCCAGTAGCGCGCCGTCGCAAACGAGTTCTTCCATCCGAATGCGACCATCGACTTCGATCTGCAACTTCGCGGCCTGTGGACCGGCGCGGAGGAGTGACACTTCGTTAATGGCCAAACCTTCGTGGACCTTGCCGTCGGCTGTGGCGGCGCGCATGGCCAAGGGATTGATCACCGCCTCTTCTGCCGCGATCAGCCGCGCCATAAGGTCTTCATCGTCATAGACGTTCATCAGGAAACCGACGGTCCCGCAGTTCATCCCGTACACAGGGGTGTCGACGGGCTGAAACAGATTGAGCGTCTGCAACATGAAGCCGTCCCCGCCCAAGGCGACAATGATGTCTGCCTCGGCGACCTCTGCCTGCCCGTAAAGGCTGGTCAGGCGCGAAAGTGCCTCTTGTGCAATGTCTGTTTGACTGGCCCTGAAGGCGATCTTTTCTGCGCGACGCATCAGCCCGCCCTCAGCTACGTTTCGATCAGAGAAACCCGTCTTTCAGCAAGATTCAACCCTGACCGGGGGTGCGACATGACGCCGACCTTTGCCGTTGTGCCGCGAACAGTCCTTTTCGCCTTGCGGAAACGGCGCTAAAGACGCGCCAGATGCTTTACGCCGACGGAGGCCAGACCATGAATGCACCGCACCGTGACACAGGGTTCTTCACCGAGAGCCTGGAGAGCCGCGACCCCGAGATCGCCAAGGCCATCGGTCAGGAACTTGGTCGTCAGCGCGATGAGATCGAGCTGATCGCATCCGAAAACATCGTTTCCGCCGCCGTTATGGAAGCCCAAGGGTCGGTCATGACGAACAAGTATGCCGAGGGTTATCCCGGTCGGCGCTACTATGGCGGGTGCCAATTCGTCGACATTGCCGAAAACCTTGCCATCGACCGCGCCAAGGAACTGTTTGGTTGCGACTTTGCCAATGTCCAACCGAACTCGGGCAGCCAGGCCAACCAAGGTGTGTTCACCGCCCTTTTGCAGCCGGGCGACACCATCCTCGGCATGAGCCTTGATGCCGGCGGCCACCTGACACACGGCGCGCGCCCGAACCAATCGGGCAAGTGGTTCAACGCCATCCAATACGGTGTCCGCAAGCAGGACCTGCGCCTCGATTACGATCAGGTTGCCGAATTGGCTGCAGAGCACCAGCCCAAGCTGATCATTGCCGGCGGTTCGGCCATCCCACGCCAGATCGACTTTGCGAAGATGCGCGAAATCGCTGACAGCGTTGGTGCCTATCTGCATGTCGACATGGCACACTTTGCCGGGCTCGTCGCAGCGGGCGAGCACCCGTCGCCCTTCCCGCACGCGCATGTTGCCACCACCACCACGCACAAGACGTTGCGCGGCCCACGTGGCGGTATGGTTCTGACCAACGACGAAGCCATCGCAAAGAAAATCAACTCGGCCATCTTCCCCGGCATTCAGGGCGGCCCTCTGATGCATGTGATCGCAGGCAAAGCGGTTGCGTTTGGCGAAGCGCTGCGCCCTGAGTTCAAGGTCTATCAGCAGCAAGTCATCGCGAACGCCAAAGCGCTGGCCGATGAGCTGATGAAAGGCGGCTTGGACATCGTGACGGGCGGCACTGACACCCACGTTCTGTTGGTCGATCTGCGCCCCAAGGGCGTCAAAGGCAACGCGACTGAAAAGGCGCTGGGCCGTGCACACATCACCTGCAACAAGAACGGCATCCCGTTTGATACGGAAAAGCCGATGATCACCAGTGGCATCCGTCTGGGTTCGCCTGCAGGTACAACGCGCGGCTTCGGTGAAGCTGAGTTCCGCCAGATCGCGCGCTGGATCACTGAGGTCGTGGATGGCCTTGCCGCCAACGGAGAAGAGGCAAACGGCGACGTCGAGGCGAAGGTTCAGAACGAAGTTCTGGAGCTTTGTGGGCGCTTCCCGGTCTACCCTGCACTTTAAGTTTATTCCCGTCGCGCCTTGCCCTTAATGGGCCGGGCGCGCTAGGACCGCGTTTATGTTGAGTACCACGTCTTATGGTGGCCGCGTTCAGACCACCCCCCTGTTGATTGCGCATGGTCTTTTTGGATCGGCACGCAATTGGGGCACCGTGGCCAAGACGCTGTCAGAGAACCGCCCCGTTACTGCCGTCGATATGCGCAATCACGGCGACAGCTTCTGGGCGGATACGCACTCCTACCTGGATCTGGCGGCCGACCTGGCCAGCAGCGTGCGCGGCAAGCACGACGTTCTGGGTCATTCCATGGGCGGCAAGGCTGCGATGACGCTTGCACTGACCCAGCCTGATCGCGTGCGTCGTCTTATTGTCGCTGACATTGCGCCTGTAGAGTACGCGCACAGCCAGCTTGATCTGATCGAGGCGATGCAGTCCTTGGACTTGTCCCAGATCTCGTCACGGAGTGAAGCGGACAAGGCCTTGGCCGCAAAAGTTGATGACCCATTGGTTCGCGCGTTCCTGCTGCAGTCGCTGAAGGTGCGCGAGGGACGTTGGTCTTTGAATCTAGAAGCGCTTGGCAACGAGATGGCCAATATCATGTCGTTCCCCGACATCGACGCGACGTTTACCGGGCCAACCTTGTTCTTGGCGGGTGGGCGAAGCGACTACATCCGTGAAGACTATAGCGCATCGATCAAAAGACTGTTTCCGAAGGCAATGGTCGAAGTGATTCCCAATGCAGGCCACTGGCTCCATGCCGAAGAGCCCAGCCAAGTCATCGACGCAGTGAACGATTTTCTCTCGGATTAAGCAGAAACTCGGGAACCAAACCCCGCCTTGCGCATTGCCTTTTCAGAGCGGCGTAGACGCCACGCACTGTCCGCCGCGGGTGTTGGGGTGAAGAGTACCGGGACGGGTTGCTGCTGCAATCCGTCCCAATTTTTTTATCTCTTTAATTCAGTGTATTAACACTATAATCGCCTGCCGCTGCGTCACTTCCAGCTTCCACTGGTACAGCACCTTCGGCCTGAGCGTTTAGTCCAATTCCAACCGCGAGCGACCGCATCTTGGTGCCGCCGTGCGCAAATTCGTCATAGAGTCCAAACATCAGGACCAGCAGGACGATCATCGATATGAATCGAAGCATCGAATCCCCCACACAAAAAATACTACCTGAAAACAGTAGCATATCTTTGTGCCGAAGAACAGATCGGACGGTTAGTAGAGTTTTCTGCGTCTGAGTGTACGCATGCTGACGATGTACAATGCTGCAACGCCGCACATGAAGGCTGCGATGGCGATGGCCATGTCAGGGTCTTGTTGAATGAGGCTCCAGAGCCAGCTCATGAGTGTGTCTCCCGCGTGCGCCCCTCGTCGATCTTGTTAACCAAGAAATGTGACGTCAGTTTGGCGGCGGTTCAGGCAAGGTGAGTCTAAATCGCCACTATTTCAGGCAAATGGAGTAGCCACGCTCCCTCGAACCACGAGATGTGGTTGCGGGAACCGATCTGGCCCATTAGGAGTTTGCCCATAGGTGCAAGAGACGCGGTCTGCATCGGCAGCAATGCCGTTCGGGGCTCAAAGCCGGGACAGACCCGCTTTGGGCCTCGATTATTTCAGGGATTTCAAAAAGATACAGGGGCGGCGGACAGGAAGGACGCCAGGTGCCTAGACGCGGTCTCTGCATCCCGAACCCCTCATTGCTGAAGTGCCGGGCCTGACGTCTTCCTGAACCCGTCCGCCCCCGAGGGGACCTTTTGGTCCAGAGGCCAGAGCTGCCTTGCGGCTTCCCTTGCCCAAATCGCCCCGATCCGAAGACCTGACCGATCCGCTTGGCCGTTTGACGAACCTGCCTGACCCACCCTTCCGTGCATCCGAAGATGCCCTTCTCGGCGATCCAGCCTGTCCCTGAGCGCTTTCCCCAGTGTCTCGTCCGGTACCTAAGCCCCGTCCGATCCGCCTGCGTCCGCCGCTCTGGCTTTCGCTGGGGCGTCTTGGCCTTGCGACCCTTCCGCCTTGAGATGACGTTGCCACCAAGGCGGGCGTGCTGCCAAGAAAAAAATGCAGAAACCCACAATTTTCATGGGGGTAAGTCTTTGGAAAGTCTGCGTAATTCCCTGTGAGTAAGTTGGGGATAAAGACAGAAAAGGCTCTAATTACAACACCCTTAGAGAAGGACAAATCTTTGAAAGAGGGCTGTCAAAAAACCTGCAGCACAAAGGCAAAAGAAAAGCCCGGCCCCCGCAAAATACCGGGGGCCGGGCCAGAATCAGTTCAGTTTCCGAGAGCCCCGGCAGCAGCACCAGCTAGCCCGGCCGCCCCGCTGGCCACGCCGGAGACAGCACCGCCGCCCCCCGTTGCGCCGCCAAGCGACATGCCATAGCCGCCCGCGAAACTGGATGCGACCGCCTGGAACGTGCGGCCCACGCCATAGTCTGCGCCGGTCTGAAGTTCGAACATGTAGACGCCGCCGACAATGGCCACGCCAAACAGAATTGCACGGATCATAAAATGTCCCTTCCCCAATCGTAACGGCGGAGACCTTAACACAAATTACGGAAATCCCTAATCGGCGCACGGTGGCCCGCACGGTGCCCCGAACGCGGATGCATCATTCTATTGATGCTTTTGCACAATCCTGAGGGCGGTGATGCATGCAATTGATGGGGGCAAAATGGGCCGACAGATCGCGATAACAGAGTGTCGACGCCACTTGGGCAGCATTGTCCGGAAGGTGGAGCACGGCGACGGACCACAGGTGATCGTGGCCCACGGCAAGCCCCGGGCAGCGCTGATCAGCATGGAGCAACTTCGAATGCTCTGGATGGCGGAGGATGAGCTGCACCAAGGCCCGATCGACTTCAACACGGGCCGACGCCCGGGGTCCATCCGCTGGGCCCGCATCCGCCGTTGGCTGAGCAACGACAAGGAGACCTATGTCACCGAAAGCGAGCAGGCATATCTGGCACAGGCGGATGAGGACGCCCGGTGGCTGAAGAAATGGCGGGAGGGGAAGATGAAGGAGGGAACGTCGTCGGACGGACGTCGATGATCCTCAACTTGGCCGGAGACTTCATTGAGGGATGCGGGCTCTAAGGTCGGCCCATCAGACCCGGCGCATCAGGTCAAGGATCAGCGTCCGACCCGAGGGGTGGGTGCAAAGCGCCCGCCCCATGGGGCGGGTCGGGCGCTGGCGATCCAAGGGATCGCCGTCCGATTGTCTTGTCAATCGGTTTTCCAAACAGGCTGGGTGGGACCGAAACTGCTTGCAGCTTGCCAACTCAAAATCGTCGGGTTCTCACGCAGCAATTGCCTCAACTGTGCGGGCCCGCAGGTTTGCTTTGCAAACCCGCTTTCGCCCGCCGAGGCCGTCATCAGTGCGAAAGCTGGATAGCTTCAGCTATCCATCTTCAAAGCACTGATGAAGGCCTCCTGAGGAATATCCACCTT
>CAZMKY010000083.1:0-8535 GCA_964566835.1 uncultured Rhodobacterales bacterium | reverse complement strand
CAAAGAAAAAGGGCCGGCAGATGCCGGCCCTTTCGTTTTGTCGTCTGGCGCAAATTACTCGCGGTTGCCGAGGAACTGCAGCAGGAACATGAACAGGTTGATGAAGTCGAGGTAGAGGTTCAGCGCGCCCATGATGGCGGCTTTGCCCAACCACTCCTGATCAGCGACCTGAGCATGCTGGATGTAGTCATTCTTGATCCGCTGCGTGTCATATGCCGTCAGGCCCGCAAAGATCAGAACACCGATGACCGAGATCGCGAACTGCATCGCAGCCGAGGCCAGGAAGATGTTCACAACCATCGCGATGATCAGGCCGATAAGACCCATGATCAGGAACGTCCCGATCGGGCCAAGGTCACGCTTGGTCGTGTAGCCGTAAAGCGACAGACCTGCGAAGGCGATGGCCGTGATGAGGAACGTCTGAACGATCGACGCGCCGGTGTAGATGATGAAGATGGAGCTCAGCGAGAGGCCCATCAGCGTCGCGAAAGCGTAGAAGTAAAGCTGTGCGCCCGCCGCGGAGATGCGGTTGATGACGGCGCCAAAGCCGAACACCATGATGAGAGGGGCGAACATGATCACCCAGCGCAGCGGCGTCGCGTAAATCGCATTGCCGAAGCCGGTGAGGTATTCGTTGGCGCTGATCTGCGCAACGGCGGCCGAAGGATCGGTCGTCACGGCAAGGCCGGCGAAAGCCCAAGCCGCTAGCGCGGTAATGATCATGCCTACGGACATCGTGCCGTAGACCTTGTTCATATGGGCGCGCAGCCCGGCGTCGATCTCGGCCGTGCGAACGCCGGCAGTCATGTCGGGTCGTACGGTCTGATAGTCAGCCATTAAATGGTCTCCTGATCGATTACATGGCGACGGCCCCCGAACGGGGCCGGTCATGGGTCGATATTGGCAGGAGACCACTAAATTTCAAGCGCGATCGGCACGAAAACGCACCGTTTCGCTCAGGATTAATGGCTTATTTGCGCCAAGTTGCAGGAACATCCCAGATCTGCCGCGACACCTCGTCACGCCGGGCCGACTCCGTAAGTCCGATGTCGTCCAAGAGACGCGGGTCGAGGTTTTTGAGTGCCGCGCGTTGGCGGAACGTAGCGTCGAGCGACAGCACCCAATCGAGCACTGTCAAACCGCGCCGGGAGTTGTGGGGCAGCGTCGCGGAAATCGTCCGAGTAGCCATGATGTTTCTCCTTAGCAAATTTGATGTGTCTCGCCTCTCTCATCAAGAGACTTGATGTATTTGGCTTATTATGATCAATCTGTAAAACGAATGTTTTTGAACTTATGCATCATAGGTTGTGATATGTCGCGAAATCTGGATCTGACCGCCCTGCGTTCTTTTGTGGCCGTTGCTGACACAGGCGGGGTTACGAAGGCCTCCACTTACCTGAACCTGACGCAATCGGCAGTCTCTATGCAGCTGAAAAGGCTTGAAGAAAGTCTTGGCCAGCCGCTTCTTGACCGATCCTCGCGAACAATTGGTCTGACAACAGCAGGAGAGCAGCTGGTGTCTTACGGACGCAGACTGCTGTCTTTGAATGATGAAGTTTTTAACCGAATGACCAGCAACGCCTACGAGGGTGAGCTGATTCTGGGCGTTCCGCATGACATCGTTTATCCGGTTCTGCCCACGGTTCTGAAGCAATTCGCGGCTCAATACCCACGGATTCGGGTCAATCTGGTGTCGTCCTTCACGTCACGGCTGAAGGATCAGTTCGCTCGGGGCGAGATCGACGCGATCCTCACGACAGAGACGGGCGTGGATAACGGCGGCGAGACACTGACGCGCATGCCGCTGATCTGGGTGGGCGCGCCGGATGGGCAGGCCTACAAGGAACGTCCGCTTCGTCTCGCCTTTGAGCACAGATGCATCTTCCGCGAAACCGTTCAACGCCAGTTGGATGAGGCAGGCATCAGCTGGACCATGGCCGTTGAGGCGGACAGTTTCCGCGCCATCGGCGCGATGGTTCTGGCGGATCTTGCCGTTCACACGATGTTGGAGGGCGCAGCGTTGGGCGCCTATCAGTCGTTGCCGTCAAACTCGGGCTTGCCGGAACTGCCGTCGTTCAACGTCAACCTCTACTGCAGACCTTCCCCGTCCGAGGTGGTCACTGATCTGACGTCCATGTTGCGCGGCGCTTACGGTGCGCTTTGAACCTGAACCACCAATTTTCCTGTGGCGTCACGTTGCCTCAGACGGTCTAGCGCATCGAGCGCACCGTCGAGCGACGGCACGACGTCCACGCGGGGCGTGATCTTTCCGGCCACATGCCATGCCGCAAGCTCTTGAAGGGCATCGGTCATCTTCTGGGGGGCCAGCTTGGCATAAGCCCCCCAATAGACGCCAATGATGTCGATGTTTTTGACCATGGCATGGTTGAGCTTCAGTGCGGGGACATCGCCGCTGGCGAAACCAATGACGATAAATCGTCCCCCCTGAAGAAGGGCGCCGAATGCAGCGGCACCCAAGTCGCCCCCAACAGCATCGTAGACGACATCGACGCCGCCATGGTGTTTGAGCGCGGCTTTCAGATCGTCAGTATCGTCGCTGTCCAAGACGATGCTGGCCCCCGCCGCTTTGGCGATGGCTGCTTTCTCGGCTCCTCGGGCAACGGCAATAACGCGCGCGCCCAAGGCCGCTCCGATTTCAACCGCCGTCAACCCGACACCGCCAGCAGCCCCAAGAACGACCAGCGTTTCCCCGGGTCGAAACCTCGCCCTGTCAAGCAACGCGAGATACGACGTTCCATATGTTATCTGAAATCCTGCCGCTGTCGTCATGGGCATTCCGTCCGGAACCCGCCAGCACGCCGAGGCCGGGGCAACGGCGAATTCTGCCAGTCCCCCGCCGGCGACCTGAGCACAGATGCGATCGCCTTTGGCAAATCCGGCAACTTGCGTGCCGACAGCTTCAACGTAGCCCGAAACTTCGAGGCCAAGGGCAAAGGGCAACTCTGGCGTCGCCTGATAGCGGCCCTCGATCATCAAGAGATCGGCAAAGTTCAATCCGGTGGCTTCGACACGGATCAAGACGTCATTCGGCCCCGGATCAGGGGTGGTTGTGTCGGTTAGCTCCGGACGCTTACCGAATTCAGAAACAAGCAAGGCGCGCATGAGTGCTGCTTGGGGGCTTTGGAAAAAATGGTCAACCCGATGGAACCATTTACGGATCTGCACGTTTCGCCCCCGAAACACGTAAAACGCGAGTGCGCTTTTTGACGGATATCACGACTATTTGTCTCATTTTTTGCCGTCAGGAAGTAGAAAAGTATTTTAAAACAATAAATATGCGTCAGCTGGAATGACTTGCAGACTGGCCGAAATAGACAACTGTGCAAACGCGTCGTGGCGTAGGATAACATGCGTGGGTTGTGAGAAGGAGTGCGTAGTATGAAACATCCGGTCGACGTTCATGTCGGAAAACGCATTCGCCACCGTCGTTGGATGGTTGGTATGACGCAGCAGCAATTGGCCGAACATGTCGGCATCAAGTTTCAGCAGATTCAAAAGTACGAGACCGGCATGAACCGCGTCTCTGCCTCCCGCCTTTGGGAAATTTCCGAAGCATTGTCCGTTCCGATCAGCTTTTTCTTCGAGGGTCTCGGAGAGACAGGCGAAGCCGCGAAAGACGATACCAGCGTGCAGGGCGATATCTTTGCCGACAAAGAGGCGATGGAACTGGTGCGGTCGTACTACGCCATTCCCGAGACTCAGCGCCGGCGTCTGTTTGAACTGGCCCGCGTCCTCAGCGACGTCGTCTGATTGCTTGACGCTTCTGCCGTCGCAAGCGTAACCCGGTGATGTCAGAGCATCCGGGAAGACACACGTGACAGACACCGACAACTTGTCCGCCCTCTGGCCATTGATGGATCGTCTCGCCGATGCGGCGGCGTCAGAAACGCTCAAGCATTTTCGGGGTGGAGCCCTTCAGACGACAAGCAAGACCGAAGACTTCGATCCGGTGACGGTTGCCGACCGCGCGGCCGAAGCTGCCATCCGCGCCATTTTGGAAAAAGAACGCCCGGATGACGGCATCCTCGGCGAAGAATTCGGGCCAAAGCCTTCGGAATCCGGACTGACCTGGGT
This sequence comes from uncultured Rhodobacterales bacterium, assembly GCA_964566835.1. Lineage (GTDB taxonomy): Bacteria > Pseudomonadota > Alphaproteobacteria > Rhodobacterales > Rhodobacteraceae > CAZMKY01. Next base: position 4,440 of record CAZMKY010000083.1, on the reverse strand, counting down.
TCTGGACCCCATCGACGGTACGCGGGGCTATATCTCGGGCACGCCAACTTGGGGCACGCTCATCGCGCTGTCCGATGAAGGCGGTCCGCTTCTGGGCGTCGTGGATCAGCCTTATATCGGGGAACGCTTCAGGGGCGGTGCCGGAACGGCGAACATGGATGGTCCCTTGGGGCGGCGTCCGTTGGCGACGTCGACGGTTACATCACTGTCCGAGGCAACTCTCTTTACGACCTTTCCGGAAGTTGGCACGCCGAAGGACAGGGCAGCATTTGAACGCGTCGCGGAACACGTGCAACTGGTCCGATATGGATGCGATTGCTACGCCTACGCGCTTTTGGCTGCGGGTCAAATCGAGCTTGTGATCGAAGCCGGGCTGAACCCCTATGACATTCAAGGCCCGATCGCAGTCGTCCAAGCGGCGGGCGGAATAGTGACGGACTGGGAAGGCCGCCCGGCACATAATGGCGGACACGCCATTGCCGCGGCAAACGCGGATATCCATGCAGCGGCCCTCGAATATCTGGCGCGCACGTGACGCACGGGTATCTGCTTAAACGGGCGGACCATTGCCTCACGATGTCCGCGCTTGGGGATCTGGCCGGGCAAGACATCCGTATTCAGGACGGCGTCATCACTGAGATCGGTCCGAACCTGTCGGCAGATGGCGTGGATCAGATCGATCTGGCAGGAACGGTCGTCACGCCCGGCCTGATCAACACGCATCATCACTTGTATCAGACGCTGACCCGGGCCGTGCCTGCGGGCCAGGACGCTACGCTTTTTGATTGGTTGAAGGCCTGTTACCCGATCTGGGCACGGATGACGCCGGACGACATGAACCTGTCGGCGAAGCTCGGCCTTGCAGAGTTGGCGCTGTCAGGTTGCACGACGAGTTCCGACCACCTCTATCTCTATCCGAACGGGGTGAGGCTGGAAGACACGATTGAAGCCGCTGCGACGGTCGGGCTGCGGTTTCATCCGACGCGCGGGTCAATGTCGATTGGTGAAAGCGCGGGCGGTCTTCCACCTGACAGTCTGGTCGAGGACGAAGCAGCGATTCTTGAGGACTGCCAACGCGTTATCTCAGACTTTCATGATCCGTCGCCGGGATCGATGGTCCGCGTGGGCGTTGCCCCATGTTCGCCGTTTTCCGTTAGCCGCGAACTGATGCGCGACGCCGCTATTCTGGCGCGCGAAGCGGGCGTGCGTCTGCACACCCACTTGGCGGAGAATGACGAAGACGTCCGCTATTCGCTCGAAATGTTCGGCTGCAGACCGGGGCAATATGCGGAAGACCTGGGCTGGACGGGGGACGACGTCTGGCATGCCCACGCCGTGAAGCTGGACGCAGGCGAGATCGACCTTTTTGCGCGCACAGGCACTGGCGTGGCGCATTGCCCGTGCTCCAACTGTCGCCTGGGCTCCGGGATTGCGCCTGTCCGGGCGATGCGAGATGCGGGCGTGAAGGTTGGTCTGGGGGTCGATGGATCAGCCTCAAATGACAAGGCCAACCTGATGGACGAAGCACGCCAAGCCATGCTGTTGCAGCGCGTGCACCTTGGCCCAACCGCGTTCCGAGCGCGCGAAGCGCTGGAGCTTGCGACGCGTGGTGGCGCATCCGTTCTGGGCCGCGATGACATCGGCGCATTAGCGCCGGGGATGCGGGCCGATATTGCCGTTTGGGACGTCACCGGCTTTGAGAGCGCGGGCAGCTGGGACCCAGCGCAACTTGTCCTTGCCGGGCCTTCCAAGGTGCGGGATCTCTTTGTCGAAGGGCGGCATGTCGTGAAAGAGGGCCGGGTGGCCACGTTCGATCACAGAAAAAGCGTGGACGCGGCAGGCAAGGCCGTCGAGAGGTTGCTGAACGGTTAGCCTATCTCGCGTTGCGGGATTGACCTGCAATGATGACGTCGTGAATGGAGCGATCATCGCCCATCATTATCGTCGGGAAAACGCTCTCCCAGATGTCATTGGCCCTTTCAGAGCGCTGTCGAATGGCATCAGTCGATGCCAGATCAAGCACGACCAAGTCTGCTTCCTTCCCTATCGCCAGCGTGCCGATCTTGTCGTCAAGCCGCATCGCTTTTGCGGATCCGGCTGTGGCCAGCCACAGAAGCGTTGAGGGGTGCAAGGCCTGACCGCGAAGTTGGGCAACTTCATAAGCGGCCGCCATGGTGCGCAGCATCGAGAAGGAAGACCCGCCGCCGGTATCCGTGGCCAGTCCAACGGTGACGTTTCGCCGAGCAAGACCGGCGGCATCAAAAAGGCCCGATCCAATGAAAGTATTCGATGTCGGGCAATGAACAACTGCGCTGCCCGTTTCAGACAGGCGTGCGATTTCCCGTTCTGTCAGGTGGATGGCATGGCCGAAGAGGGCACCTGGACCAATCAGACCTGCGGCCTCATAGGTGGAAAGATAGTCCTCAGCTTCAGGAAATAGGTCTCTGACCCAAGCCACTTCGTCCACCTGTTCGGACAGATGTGTCTGCATCAGACATTCCGGATGCTCCGACCAAAGCGCGCCGAGGGCCTCCAATTGTTCCCGCGTCGATGTCGGCGAAAAGCGCGGCGTGATCGCATAACCCAGCCGGCCCTTGCCGTTCCACCGCTCCAGCAAGGCCTTGCTGTCGTCGTAAGCCGACTGAACCGTGTCTTGCAGGCCGTCTGGCGCGTTCCGATCCATGCACGTCTTGCCTGCGACCATGCGCATTCCACGCGCTTCTGCCGCCATGAAGATGGCGTCAACGCTTTCCGGATGGATGGTCGCAAAGCTCGCTGCGGTCGTCGTGCCGTTGCTCAAAGCCAAATCCAGATATCGCCCCGCTATGTCGGCGGCATAGTCAGCATCGCCAAAGCGCATTTCTTCTGGAAATGTATAAGTGTTCAGCCAGTCGATCAGGCGTTTGCCCCAACTCGCGATAATCGCTGTTTGCGGGTAGTGGACATGGGCATCCACGAAGCCCGGCAGAATGACGTGGCGCCCGTAATCCGTGACCTCGGCGTCTGGATGGCGGGCTTGCATGTCAGGGCCATGACCGACTTCCGCAATCCTGCCATGCTCCACCAGAACGCCGCCGTGACTATCCGTCTCGGCTGCGTCCGGCCCGAAGTCGAACGGGCTGGCTTTGAAGGCTATGGTCTGACCTAGGAAAAGGCGTTTCATAACGCCTGACTACCCTCTCGCACGGGGCGCGGCAATCCGGCCCGCTTGCTCTGGCGGGTGGAGGGCGGCATAACCCCTCCTAAGCCCGCTGGCAGGGAGATGTTGCGTCATGAGTGAGACCGAAGAGATCGTCGAAGACGTCCCGGCCGAGGACGACTACAGCCTCGACAACAAGACTGTCAGCGATGTTCTGGCCGCAGTGGCCACCGGCGACAAGCCACGCCTTGATGAGGTGTTGGAACCACTGCACCCCGCCGATATCGCTGACCTTCTGGAACAGGTCGATCAGCGTCAGCGCAAAGAGATCATCGAACTTGCGGGTGAAACGATCGACGGGGAAATCCTGTCGGAGATCGACGAAGAAATTCGGGACGAAGTCATCGACTTCATGCGCCCTGAGGCACTGGCTGAAGCTGTCCGGGATCTGGAATCCGACGACGTTGTCGATATCCTCGAAGATCTGGATCAGCCGCAGCAAGAGGCCATCCTGGATGTCCTCGACGTCGTCGACCGGATCGCGGTTGAGCAGGCCCTAAGCTATCCCGAAGAATCCGCCGGTCGCCTCATGCAGCGCGAGGTGGTCATCGCGCCAGAGCATTGGAATGTTGGCGAGGCCATCGACCATCTCCGCGCGCACGAGGACCTGCCAGAGCAATTCTACCACGTCATTCTGGTGGACCCTCGGCATCGGCCCGTTGGCTACGTCACTTTGGGCAAGCTCATGGGATCGCGCCGCGAAACGCCATTGGCGTCGCTGACCGAGGACAGCTTCCGCACCATTCCGGTGACGCAAGACGAAGGCGACGTCGCCTACGCGTTCAACCAATATCACCTCATTTCCGCCCCCGTGGTGGATGAAGACGGACGCCTCGTCGGCGTCATCACCATCGACGATGCCATGATCGTGCTGGATGAAGAGCACGAGGAAGATGTCTTGCGTCTGGGCGGCGTGGCGGACGAAACGCTGGCCAACACGACATTGCAGATCGTCCGGCGACGTTTCCCTTGGCTGGGCGTGAACCTTTTGACGGCCATTTTGGCCTCTCTCGTCATATCCATTTTCGAGGACGTTTTGTCCGCCGTGGTCGCCTTGGCTGTCTTGATGCCGATTGTCGCGTCGATGGGCGGAAACGCAGGGACGCAGTCCATGACGGTTGCCGTGCGCGCGCTGGCCACGCGTGATCTGACCGGGTCGAACGCCCTTCGTGTGATCCGACGGGAAGCGATTGCAGGGCTTTTGAACGGCGCGATCTTTGCGGTGGTGATGGGTGTCGTAG
>CAZMKY010000082.1:0-2486 GCA_964566835.1 uncultured Rhodobacterales bacterium | reverse complement strand
CAATCCATTTTGCCTTCAGGTGCACAGGGCCAAAGGGACGAAGCGCCGTCCCCTTCGCAGTATGCGTGATGCCGCGAAAAACACTTGCATCGACGGGTTGGTTTGCCGGGCCAAACCGGTAAAGCCGCCCTCGACCCATTGTATCTGGCGAAACGTTCGGCTGGCTCAGCGCGGGATTGAGCATCAAGACCGTCGCGCCTGCCGGCCAGAACTGCGCGCGCGTGCCCCTTTGTCCCCGCAAACGTTCAGACACGGCCCATCGATCGGTGTCGACGATCTCGGCACTTCGGAACTGAAAGACCTCCCAATCCTCCCCAGGCAATCCAATCGCAGCGAGGTTGGCCCCTGCAAAGAGAGCTTTTTCTTCTACCGAAGACAAAACACCGCTCGAAAGCTCGATTTGAAGGGGGGTCCCCCGATCCCATCTGTCGGCGACGGCAGCTGGCAAATCGTTCAGCGTCTGGCCTGCGATGGCGCCACGCTCAATTAGACCCTCCAACTGCCAGCCTTCCCCGTTTTCCGATCCGTAAATCACAACAGGCCCGCGCCAAGGCGAAGACACGGCGGCCGCAATAGGCGCGTGAGGCGCTTCGTCGCCTGTGATCAAAGGCAGATCCAACATGATCGGCCAAACCGGGCCTTGCGCCGCCGTTCGCCGTGCGCCTCTGCTCTGCGCACCGCTGTCGACTGCAGTGGCCACTGGCCCGGCACCGTCGACGCGCACCGCCTCGGCGAAACGCACGCCGCCGTCTTCGATACGGTCAACCCGGTAGCGTCCTGCAACACCGTCCAACTCAAAGTCCACGACGTCGCCCGCGCCGACCGGACAGGAAGGCGCCAAGGCAAACGAGATCCTGTCTTTGGAAATCCGGGCTTCTGACAGCCAGCGCTCCACCAGCGCTTCGGCTTCGCCCTCGGTCAAAACCATCGGTACTTCGGATCGCGCGACGGACGTTGTAACCTCATCCGGCAAGATGCTCTCTGCCGCGCGGATCTCAAAATCCGCATCTGCCTCGATGAACGTTGCTTGTAGGCGACCAACGGTCTCCACCGCAGGCTCTCTCACCTGCTTGACGCGCGCATCTTCACTGTCGGGCCACGCCAACTCACGATCCGCCAAAGTCCGCGCCCTGTCGACGTCGCGGGATTTGAAGACGATCTTGCCGCCCGTTTCGATCGCATCAACACCATGCGCCATCAAAAGCGGTTGCAGGACGCTTCGTGCACCGCCGGTATCTTCATGGGAATAGCCCCGGACGATGCCATGCAAGGCACTGACGTCGACGTCGTCTACACCAGACCGGGAACAGACCTCTCGCACGACGCTCGCCAGCGAACGCGCCCCCGCCCGCCCAGTCAGCCAGTGTCCCCGTGCATAGTTGTCACCATCCGACCAAACATCCCTGGCCGAAGGAAACTGCGGGAAAGGCCGCGCGTCCCATGCCCAAGCATACGCGCGCGACATATCAACCATCCGTCCTTCATACTGATCCGAAGCCGGGTTGTTGTCCGGATCTGACCAGAAGCGATCCATCGCGGCGTAGTAGGCCAGCTGCATCGCATCATCGCGTGCGCCGGTCGAATAGTAAGGAACCGCCGATTCCGATGATTTCGGATCAAGGAACTTGTTTGGCTGGTTGGTCCCCTTTTCGACAGCGGCACAGCCGTATTCGTCGACCCACGCCGCATCGAATTGCGGCCCCCTCAGGCTCTCGAAATCGAACGCCGAGAAGATCTGCGCCACCGCGCCGTTCGGCCAAACCAGTCGTCGTCTCGTGGCCTCCCAGCTTGGCTTCCGGTCAGGAGGCGTGCAGGCCAGAATGCCGCTTTCACCAAAGACCATGACTTCGCGGGCTTGATCGATTGTCTCACCGACCAAGGCAATACGCGACGACCGCCCCTTGTCACGTGGTCGTGGCCCTTCCACCTCTGCACGGACCCACTCTGCACCCGCACGCGTTTTGCCCGCCCCGCGCCCACCAAGAATGACCCATGTGCGCCAATCGTCATCTTCTGGTGGAAGTTGATGCGGCAACGCCCAGAACTCAAAGAGGTACGGCAATGCTGCTGCCGTCGTGTCATTCAGGCTCTCCAGAAACTTCTTCTGTTCGCTCGGCGGTACGGATGCGATCAAGCGCGCCGCTGATCTCACGCCGGACCTTGACGAAGTCGAACTCGACTCCGGGTCCGCCGCTTGCACCTTTTCCGGACTCAAGCTCATATCTCGCTTTCTCCTTCAAAACGGCTTGTTGCAGACCGGTCAATCGGCCCGCAGCACGTTTGAACTCGGTCTCGCTGACCGCCTCACCGCCACGCACATCATCGACGAGTGCTTCAAAGACCCGGACCGCAAGGTTCAATGCCCCTTCTGCGGCGGCCAATGTCTCTTCTGTCCTCGATAAAAGCAGTTTGCTCGGGGAAAACTCTGCTGCCCCGGCCTCTTCCACATCTGTCATGATTATCCGTCCTGTTCGTCAGGAACGCAG
>CAZMKY010000081.1:0-2317 GCA_964566835.1 uncultured Rhodobacterales bacterium | reverse complement strand
CGGACGGCCTGATTGCAGCGGTATCAGGCTCTATCTCGAACGCGGATATCGACAATAACACGACCACTCGGGTCGCAGATGATGCGTCGTTGGAGGCCGCGGGATCCCTGACCGTCGCCGCGCGGGCCATCACCGATGCCGACGTCGAAGCCATCGGCGGTGGCGGGTCGGAAGACGACGACACTGGCTTCCAGGATGACAGCTCTGTTCTGGGCTTCTCGGTCGTAGATGCCGGCGGCGCGTTCACGAACGCAACGCTGCATTCAACATCCACCGTCGACATTGGCGACCGGGTGGAACTGGCCGCGGGCCAGACCCTTTCGCTTTTGTCCAACAACGACGTCGACGCCACGTTCCTCGCGACGATGGATCAGGGCGACTACACCTTCTTTGGGTCCATCCTTGGCGGCGCCTTGGCGCTGACCGATGTCACAGCGGACGCCGACGCGATCATCAAGGTCGGCGACGATGTTGCGATTGCGGCCGAAGACGTCGTGATCAATGCCGAGAACGAGGTTCGCATCGATGTGCGCGCCAGCGCCATTGCTGTCGGCACGATCCCGTTCTCTTACGCGAAAGCGTCGCTTGATCTTGGTTCCTCCGGCGACAAGGCAGAGGCACTGATCATGCTGGGCCAAAGGGTTGAGATTGATGGCTCTGAAAGCGTCACGATGTCGGCCCAGACCATCGATGGCGGTGGCATCAACCAGTCCAATTCGAACGTTCAGGTCATCAGCTTCGCCGAATACGACGGCACCGTCATCGGCTCGGCCAATTCCTTCGCCAACGGCAACGCCTTTGTCGATGCCACCGTGATGAGCGGATCGGATCTTGATCTGGCCACCAACACCTTGAACGTCGTGGCCGACAGCACCGTCTATCTTGACCCCTTTGCCGACATCAAAGTCTCTGGCGGTCTGTCCAAGACGGTCGTGGTCCTTGTTCGCAAGGTCGAAAAGGTCGCCAAGACGGTCTGCGAATGGCTGCCCTGGCCGCTGGATGCGGTCTGTAAGACTGTGGTTGAAGAGGTCGTGTCCTGGGTTGAAGAAACCGTGGAAGTCTTTGAAAGCGCTTTGTCTTTCACCGACCGTACCGGCACCTTCTCTGAAACGGCGACCATCAACCTGAACGGCACGATTTCGAACTTTGACACGCAGCCGCGACTGCTGCGCGTAGATGCGAATGGTCAGATCGACGAGGCAAATTCGAACGTCGGTGCCCAGATCGTCAATGGTCAGATCCTGGTCGATGACATCATCAGCGATGTCGATCCATCGTTCTCCTTCGCAGCGCCTGACGGCAACATCATCGGCGATGCGGTGATCAACCTCAGCCGGACCATCCCGGCGGTCGAGATCATCAACGAGAGCGATCTGGATGTCGTCATGGGTCAGATCGTTATGACGTCTGACGTCGACCTCGACGCTGAAAACTTCGACCTCTCCTTCGTCTCGAAAAGCAACACGCAAGACTATCCCTTTGCGCCCGATATTCTGGAATCGCGCATCCTGATCCAAAGCACCGGGTCCGGTGACGTGATCTTCACGCAGTCGATTGAGACGGTCACGTCGCTGGTCGATGTGATCTCGGGTGGCGACATTCTGACGGCTTCGGACGATGTGTCCTTGCAGGTCGGCGATGTCGGTCATCTGGTGATGACGGCGGAGGGATCCATTGGCACGGCTTCGGACGCCTTCGACGTCACGATGGTCCGCGGTCAGGTTCTGCCCGATGGCGTGAGCCCCGGCAATCTGGCGGCTGAGCTGATCCTGGAGGCTGACAGCGCCAACATCGCGCTGACCGGCGTGAACACCACACAAGCCGCTTACTTGCCCACTCAGACCGTCGATGGCATCACGCTGACGGCAGATATTCAGGGTGATCTGGATGTTGAGATCCTTGGCAGCTTTATCCGCGCGATTGATGGCACGGATTTCGCAGCCGAAGGCACTTACACGATGCTGGATGTCGTATCCGCTACGGGCGATGTCCGGATCACGGGGCAGGCCGCTGGCCCGCTGACCAACATCGACTTCGGCCTGATCCCAGGCTTCACCGGCTGGGAGGGCACCAACCAGGCCATCCTGAACACTGGCGTGGTCGGCACCGTCAGCGCGCTTTCGGGCACGGCGCGGTTCGATGTCAGCGGTCAGATCCGCGACCGCGACGGTGATCTGGCGATCGAGATCTTCGCCAACCGGATTGAGCTTGTGGCCGCGACCGTCGGTGCGGCGACGAACACGCTGGATATCGATGCAACGGCTTTGGCGGGCGATGTCGGTGGCGATATCTATGTCGCCGACCGGGCCGGTGATAT
>CAZMKY010000080.1:0-7789 GCA_964566835.1 uncultured Rhodobacterales bacterium | reverse complement strand
CTGTTTCCACATGCGGCGCCGAGCGGGCATCCAAGGCGCGCCAATTGGCCTGAATGGCATTCAGATCGATATCAAGTTCAGCCGTTCCCATGACATCCCTTTTCCCGTTACCCACGGAAAGTGCAAGGGGGAAGGCAGGGCTTGGGTGAGACCCGTGTGCCTAAGGAAACCCATCCCTGAAGTACCGCTCCCAGATCTTTTCGCCGATCAGACAATCGTAGTCCGGCACCGGATCTTCGACAGGAATGGCGCCCGCAATTTCAAGCACCAGCTTTCTGCGCACAGCCAGGGGGAATTCGGTCCATTCTTCCACCGGAACGACAAACGCGCCCGGCCCGCCAATGACGCAGGCGCGGTAGTATTCGTCCAGATCTTCCAAGTGCCATGCCCGGCCCGCACCATCATCGGTCATCAGCGGCAGTCCGTTGACGACGATCCCACGCGCCAGAACAGCTTCGCGCGCCAGCAATACGGAGCGCCCCTGATTGTTGGGACCGTCTCCGGATATGTCGATCACTTGGCGCAGGCCTGTATAGGCATTCGTGTCCAAGCTCTCGGCGGCAAATGCGAGAGCGCCCGAGATCGAGGTCCGACGAAGCGCGGGCGAAAATTCTGCCGTCAATTGATCGGCGATTGCCTGCGCTTCTTCCTGCGAGGAAACCTCGGTCCAGTCCACGATGATCCGCTGGCTGCCCCAGCCAGCCCATTCGACGTAAGACACGGCAATCGTACCGATCAGGCCCCGCCGGATCGCACTGGCCACTTCGTCCGAAGCCAAGGCTTCGGCATAGCCACGCCGCTGGATTTCCAACTCCATGGGCGACATGGACCGCGAAACGTCGACCATGAGGATCAGTTCAACGTCAACTTCGCGCGTGTCGGCCGATGCAGCGAAGGGCAGGGCAAGAAGGAGGGGCAGAACAAGGCGGAGCATACGCACAGCATGCCGGAATGCCGCCCTGCGTCCATTCACAATTCGGTTTGCGGCGTCAGACCTTCGAGCGCGCTTTCAAAGCTCGGACGGTCAGACCCGGCAGAAGAGCCGCGCCAGCGGCATAGCGGCCGGTCATGCGCCTTGGGTCTGTCCCCAACCGCCAGAGCCATTCCAGGTTGCAATTTCTCATCCACTTCGGCGCACGGGTTTGGCGACCGGACAGGAAATCCAAGCCAGCGCCAATCGACACAAAGCCGACATTTGGCAGGCTTGATGCCGCAAGTGCCGCAAATCGTTCCTGTTTCGGTGCGCCAAGTGCCAGAAAGACAAGCGCGGCGCCACTTTCGCCGATGCGGCGGATGGCGTCATGCGCATCGGGTCCGTCCGGGTCGAACCCCATGGGCGGCGACAATGTCAGCGTGATGTCCAAACCCTCGACATGCTGTTCCAGCGCCGCTTTTGCGGCCGAGAGGGACGCCTCGGTCGAACCGAAAAGCGCAACCTTGCGCTGCTTTCGTGCGGCCAGTTCAGCCAAGGGCAAGATCAGATCGGATCCTGTTGTCAGCTCGACGTCGCCATGCCCGCTCAGCCGTTCCAGCCAAACGATCGGGTTGCCGTCGGCGGTCACATGGCTTTGTCGGCCATAGGCTTCGCGAAAGGCCGCATCGTGGCGCAGCTTCGTGACGTGGTCGAGGTTGATGGTTGCAACAGCAAACCCCTGTCCGGAGTCCAGCCGACTGCCCAGATCATCCAGAAGCGAAATTTGCGACGGTACGGTCACCTTTACAGGGGTGTCCCCCTCGCTTTCCAAAGACCAGACCATCATCACTTGTGTTCCAGATACTTGTACATTGTCTTCAGCGCGGACCCTAGAGCAGGTTGCGCGCTGAACCAACAGCCTTTGCGGCGCGGGCGCTTGCCAATGTGTCGTTCAGGTGCCAAGACCCTTAGCGCGTTGTCGCGAAAGGTGTGTCATGTCGCGTGCTTATGTCCTTGTCTCGCCCTGCAAAGACGAATCCCAACATATCGAACGCACCCTCACTTCGGTCCTAAATCAAACCGAGCCTCCGGCGCTTTGGGTGATCGTCGATGATGGATCTTCCGACGATAGTGCAGAAATTGTTGAACGATATATGGCAGATATGCCCTATCTCAGGCTCGTGCGCCGCACGTCGGGCGACCGCGCCGTCGGCGGTGGCGTTGTCCGGGCGTTCAATCAGGGACTGGACGACGTCGACGTTCCTTACGACTACATCTGCAAGCTGGACGTCGATCTCGATCTGCCCAAGGCCTACTTCGCCAATCTGATGGACCGGATGGAGCAGAATGCGAACCTGGGGTCTTGCAGCGGGAAACCCTACTACAATGACCCCAAAACGGGCGAATTGTTGCCAGAGGTCGTGGGCGAGGAAAACGCCATCGGCGCAGCCAAGTTCTTTCGCGCAGCAGCGTTCGAGGACATTGGCGGATTCGAGACCGATGTCGGCTGGGATGGATATGACGGGCATCTTGCGCGTTGGCACGGATGGGATTGCCGTCTTTGGGACGATGAAGACATTCGTTTCCTGCACCTCCGCCCCATGGGGTCCAGCCACCAGAATATTGGCACGGGGCGCATCCGTCATGGCCGGGGACAGTATCTGATTGGCACCCATCCAATCTATTTCCTGATCAGCACGGCGTTTCGCGCTGTGCGCCAGCGCCCGTATTTCAGCGGGGCTTACTATCAGGCCGTTGGCTTCTTCCGGGCGATGCGGGAAAAGGAAGACCGCTTCGGCTCTGCCGACATCATACGCTTTATCCGCGCCTACCAGTTTTCCGCGCTTCGGAAGGGCAAGCTCGCCGCAGCGGAAGAGGCGGCGGCAAAGCGCCGCCAAGCGCTTGGCATCAACCGAGCCGCGCTTTGACCGCCTTCAAGGCCGCCGAGAAGTCGTCGCCGCCATGCCCGGCTTCGTCGGCTTCTTCCAATGTGCGAATGGCCGCATCCAACGCAGGGTAGGCGTCTTTCGCTGACATTTCGCGGGCCAGTCGCGCATCCTTCAACATGAAGCGCAGCATGAAGAGCGGAGAGAACTCTCCGCTTTGCATCCGGGGCACCCGGTTCTCGAAATAGCGCGAATAGGCAAAGCCCGTGCCTTGGGTGACGATGTCGAAGAACTGATCGATATCGACGCCGGTCTCTTCGGCCAGCCCAAGCGCCTCGGCCACCGCGACGGCATGGCCCGCGACCAGCGTCTGATGGATCAGCTTCATCTGGTTGCCCGAACCGGATGGGCCGCAATACCGGATGACTTCGCCGCAAGCCTGAAGGACCGGTCCGGCCCGCTCAAAAGCCTCCTCCGTGCCGCCAACCACGAAACTGATCGTGCCCTCATTGGCCTGCTTCACGGATCCAAGCATCGACGCATCCAGATGCTGCACGCCGCGTTCGGCAAGTCCGGCTGAAACCTCCCGCGTTGCATCTGGACCAACGGTCGAACAGTCGATCGTGATCGATCCGGGCCGCACCGCGCTGCCGACGCCGTCTTCGCCAAGATAAAGCGTCCTGACACTGTCGTTGTTTGGAACACAGCTCAGGATGATGTCAGCCCGCGCCGCCAGATCCGCGACGCTTCCCATCGCCTCGGCGCCCGTGTCGGCGGCGACTTTCGCAAGTGTCTCTGGCATAGGGTCATATGCCAGTACTTCGCCCGGAAACGCCTTTGTCAGCTGCGCCGTCATAGGCGCGCCCATGGCACCCAGACCGATATACCCGATTGTCATGATGCCCTCCCCGTTCCAGCGCAGTCTGGCACAGGGAAAACACAAGCGTCCAGTGGGACTTAGAAGTCTCCGCCACCTTGCTGGTAGGGCTTCACAAGGTTGCCAAAGCGCGTGAAGCGACCCTCGAAGCTCAGATCGACGGTGCCGATCGGACCATGACGCTGTTTGCCGATGATGACTTCCGCACGGCCATGCAGACGCTCCATGTCGTCTTGCCAGGCGGCCATCTTTTCCAGCTCGTGATCGCCGGGCTTTTCACGCTCTTTGTAGTACTCTTCCCGAAACACGAACATCACGACGTCGGCGTCCTGCTCGATCGAGCCCGATTCCCGAAGGTCGCTCAGCTGGGGGCGCTTGTCTTCCCGGTTCTCGACCTGACGGCTGAGCTGCGAAAGCGCGATGACGGGAATATCCAGTTCCTTCGCGATGGCCTTCAAACCCTGCGTGATCTCGCTCACCTCGTTGACGCGGCTGTCTTTCGCGGACGCTGGGCGCACAAGCTGCAAGTAGTCGACAATCAACACGTCGAGGCCGTGCTCGCGCTTCAGGCGACGTGCTCTCGCGGCAAGCTGGGAGATTGGCAAAGCCGGAGTGTCATCGATGAAGAGCGGGCAGGCCTCGAGTGCTTTCGCCGCCTCGACGAAGCGACGAAATTCCGCTTCGGTCATGTCACCGCGGCGGATGTTCTCGGATGGGATTTCGGCAGCTTCGGACAGAATACGGGCTGCAAGCTGTTCGGCCGACATTTCGAGCGAGTAGAAGCCGACAACGCCGCCTTCGACCGCGCCTTCGCCACCGTCGGGCAATTTGCCCTTCTTGTAGACCTTGGCGCTGTTGAACGCGATGTTGGTGGCAAGCGAGGTCTTCCCCATCGACGGGCGCCCGGCGAGGATCAGAAGGTCAGACTTGTGAAGTCCGCCAAGCTTCTTGTCCATGTCGATCAGGCCGGTTGAGACACCGGCCATGCCGCCATCGCGCTGATAGGCGGCATTGGCAACGTTGATCGCGTCCCGCACAGCACTTAGGAAGGATTGGAAGCCCTGACTGGTCTGGCCCGCTTCGGCCAGTTTGTAGAGCGCTTGTTCCGCCTCGACGATCTGCTCTTTCGGCTCGCTCGTGACCTCAACCTTTCCGGCTTTCGCCGCCATGTCGCGCCCCAGATCCATCAGCTTTCGGCGGATCGCCAGATCATAGATCATCTGGGCGTAGTCGCGCGCGGCGAACGACGCCACGGCAGCGCCCGCCAATCGCACCAGATAGGCAGGTCCGCCCAATTCCTTCAGGCCGGCATCGTCTTCGAGAAAGGCTTTCAGTGTGACAGGCGAGGCCAGCGCGTTTTTTGCAATCCGGGCCGCGGCAACTTCATAGATTCGCGCATGAACGGGATCATAGAAATGGCTCTCGTTAATCACGCCGGCGACCCGGTCATAGACGTCATTGTTGGTCAAAATGGCGCCCAGAAGCTGCTGTTCCGCTTCAATATTGTGCGGCAGTGCTTCGGTGTCTGTGGTCTCAGGTGCCTGATGATCCGGCGTGCCTGAATCCGGCCGGATCTGTGCGATCTCGCTCATGTGTCACTGCTCTTTTGATTTAAGTGTTCCGTCCCTCGTTTGGCTTAGCCTGTTCAGGCCGCGGGCGTCTATCTGGAAATCCTGTGGAGAATCTGTGGGCAATCCAGAGAGGCCATCGCACGACCCATTTGCCACCCCATCTTGCGGTTGGGGTGGGGGTTCAGTCAACATATTGTTAGAAAATTCTTAGCTTGACGGTGCCCGGGCAGCTTGCCACGCGCGGGGCGAGCGCAAGAAGCTTTCCACTTCGTTCAAGGTCGCATCGTCAAACACGTCCCGCTCTCGCGCCGCTGCAAGGACGTCCCACCAGGTGCAAAGATGGTGCAGGGTGACGCCATGATCACCAAGCCGGTCCAGCGTGTCGGGGAAGATGCCATAATAGAAAATCACGGCCGTATGCGCGCATTCCGCGCCAGCGTCCCGGATGGCGTCGACGAAGGACAGTTTTGATCCGCCGTCGGTCGTCAGATCCTCGACCAAGAGAACCCGTTCCCCTTCCTTCATGACGCCTTCGATCCGCGCGCCGCGCCCATAGCCTTTTGGCTTCTTGCGAACATAGGTCATTGGCAGCGCCATGCGTTCGGCGACGAAGGCCGAAAACGGGATCCCTGCAGTTTCTCCGCCTGCGATGTTGTCAAACGCCTCAAAGCCCGCGTCCCGCATCACGGTGACGACCAGAAAATCCATCAGCGTTGCGCGAATGCGAGGGAAGCTGATCAGCTTGCGGCAGTCGATATAGGTGGGCGACGGCAGTCCGGAGGCCAGCGTGAATGGCTCATCCGCATTGAAATGCACCGCGCCGATTTCCAAAAGCATATTCGCCGTCAAACGGGCAATTTCGTCCTTCGGGGGAAAACCTGTTGGGATCATCGGCTTCTGGTCCTTCTTTGTATCTCGGGGCAGGGGCTAAGGGCTCAGACGACGTGCCAGTGAAGGGGCATGCCCGGATCGAAGACGACGACAGGGCCCGCTCTAGTCTGAACCGTCTCTGCAAACTTCAACGCGTCGCCCTTCTCAAGGGTGATTTCGTCGTCATTGAAAGGCAGGTTGTAGAAAACCGGACCGTTGAGCGACACGAATCTCTCCAGCTTGTCCAAGGCGTTTGCCGCTTCAAACACGGCTACCAAGCACGACATGGCCACCGGCGCGGTGAAGCAACCGGCGCAACCACAAGCATTTTCCTTGGTGTCCTGCGCATGCGGTGCGCTGTCCGATCCAAAGAAGAACCGGGCGTCGCCGGATGTTGCGGCCTCGACCAGACGGGTGCGGTGCGTGCCGCGCTTCAGCACGGGCAGGCAGTAGTAGTGCGGGCGAATGCCGCCCACCAGCAGGGCATTCCGGTCCAGCATCAGATGCTGCACGGTGATCGTCGCGCCAAGATCGGTGTCATTTGCCATGACATAGTCGACGGCATTCGACGTCGTCACGTGCTCCATCACGACCCGAAGTCCCGGTGTCTTTTGCCGCAGGGGATCCAGCACCTCGTCAATGAACACGGCCTCGCGATCAAAGATGTCGATCTCGGCGCGTGTCACCTCGCCATGAACGCAAAGCGGCAAGCCGATCTCGGCCATCGTCTCCAATGTGGCGCGCACCTTGTCGAAATCCCGGACGCCAGAAGCCGAGTTCGTGGTCGCCCCTGCAGGGTAGAGCTTGACCGCCTTGACCAGCCCGCTCTCAGCTGCGGCGCGGACATCTGCCGGGTCCGTCGCTTCTGTCAGATAAAGCGTCATCAGCGGATCGAACGAAGCGCCCTCCGGCATCGCGGCCAGGATCCGGTCGCGGTAGGCGGCGGCGTCGTCGCCTTTGACAACGGGTGGCACAAGATTTGGCATGATGATCGCGCGCCCAAAATGGCGGGCGCTTTCCGGCAGCACGCCTTCCATCATGGCGCCGTCGCGCAGATGCAGGTGCCAGTCGTCGGGGCGTTTCAGCGTCAGGCGTGAAGTCATGCCCGTCCTCTAGCGCAGCAAGGGCGCAACTGCCAGAGGCCCTGTGCTTCTCTTGCTTCTGCCAAAACTTTAGGCACTTGCTTGCAATTCGCGCGTCCAAGGCCGCGTGAATGCCGCTTCCGAATTGCGCTGCGAGGCGGAGCGACTAACGTCGCCTGCGACTATGCTTGATGCTCTGCCAATCCAACACCAGCGCTGCAAAGGCGAAGCGCGCGTAACACTGGGGTCGCGAGACGGTCAGACCGTGTTGTCTGAACTCCGCCAAGCCGGGTCGGCCAAGGCCATGCTGCCCCGATGCCATTCGGCCCGACCAGAGGTCGTGTTCCTGAACACAGCAGGCGGCTTGACAGGCGGTGATGATATGCGGTTTGCCGTCAACCTTGCTGCGGGCACAACGGCGCTGGCCGCCACCCAAACGGCAGAGCGTGTCTACGCCTCCAGCGGTGGGCGCGCTTCGGTTGATGTGCGCTTGACGGTCGGCGAAGGGGCAGACCTGATCTGGCTTCCGCAGGAAACGATCCTTTTCAATCATGCTGGCCTCGACCGCCGGACAACGGTCAATCTTGGCG
>CAZMKY010000079.1:0-1599 GCA_964566835.1 uncultured Rhodobacterales bacterium | reverse complement strand
CGACCGCTGTACAGGAGATTGGGAGGCGGACTTCGCGCTGACCCAAGATATCGGCCGTGCCTTCCTACCTGCTTATGTACCTTTGGTGGAGAAGCGTCGGAACACCGACTGGTCAGACGCGGATAAGGACACACAACTTGTGCATCGCGGCCTCTATGCGGAATACAACCTTGTCTACGACAGGGGGACCAAGTTCGGCCTCACGACGGGGCACGATGCCAATGCTGTTTTGATGAGCCTACCGCCGCTGGCGAAGTGGGTCTAGTTCGCTTTCACGAACAGAGCGCCGCCTGCATCGATTCGACGACCTGTGTCGACTGACGCGGTTTCTTGCGCCCCAGTGCCGACGCCAGGGAAGGCCTCTGACCCTGCTGCTTTCGCTTGGAGTTGCGCGAGAACCAAATCTGGGGGTAGGTCGGTCGCCTTTGCCATGCGCGCGACGGCAAATTCGGGTGCGACGGTCAGCATGATGTTCGCAAGGCGCATTTCAACGCGCTGCATGCGGTCGTGATTAGGGCCAAGCGCCAACGCTTCCTTCGGCGTGGCGGGCGCAAAGGACAGCGCAAGCATCAAGACGGACAAGCCGCCAGAAATTCCGATCAAAAATGATCTCAGTACGAGTCGCACGACATCCCCCCCGGGAAGTTAAGCGTTTCGAACAGTCTCGATCATAATTGCGACATTTTTTGGGTCAGCGTCGGGCGTAATGCCATGACCTAGATTAAAAATGTGCGGGCCTTGGTTAAAGGCTTCGCAGATGCGTTTGGTTTCGGACACCAGCGCGTCACCTCCCGTCACCATATGGGAGGACGCAAGGTTGCCTTGAACACAACCGTCCTTTTGGACAGCACCGGCGGCCCATTCGGCGGTCACCCCATCATCCAGCGCGATACAATCCGCACCTGTCGCTGCATGAGCACCTTCGTAACCTGTGCCTGCGCCACGCGGAAACGCAATGACCGGGACACCGGGGTGGCGTTCTTTGATCGCCGCCGTGATCTGCTGCATCGGTTTCAAGGAATAGTTATTGAAATCAGAGCCTTGAAGGGATCCTGCCCAGCTGTCGAAGATCTTAACGACCTCTGCGCCCGCTTGGATTTGGCGCGAAAGATATTCGATGGTGCCTTCCGTCAAGCGGTCCAGAATCCCCTCAAACGTCGCCTTGTCATCGGCTTTCAACGCATGGGCTGGCCCCTGATCTGGCGTGCCGCGGCCCGCGATCATATACGTTGCAACCGTCCAGGGCGCGCCAGCAAATCCGATCAAGGTGGTTTCTTTTGGTAGCTCTTCGGACAGGATTTTTACGGTTTCATAGACGGGATTGAGGGTCTCATGGATGTCTTCAACAGGCTTTAGATTTGACAGCTCTTGACCTGAGGTAATCGTGCTCAGGCGCGGGCCTTCGCCCGTTTCGAACCAAAGATCGGCACCCAAAGCTTGAGGCAAAAGCAGGATATCGGCAAAAAGAATCGCTGCATCAAAGCCATAGCGCCGAATCGGCTGCAGCGTGACTTCTGCGGCAAGTTCAGGGTTGTAACAAAGGGACAGGAAATCTCCCGCTTGCGCTCTGGTCGCTTTGTATTCAGGAAGGTAACGACC
>CAZMKY010000078.1:0-1649 GCA_964566835.1 uncultured Rhodobacterales bacterium | reverse complement strand
CGTGACGGGTTGGTCCAGAAGTGGCGGCGACGCAAGGCAGGCCGAACATGCTGGATACCGATTGACCGCCGATCTGGCCGATGCCGTGGCCGCCTCCGATATCATCCTGACGTCCCTTTTCGACGGTGTTGCCGTTGGTGCCATGGTGGCCCGCCTTGCCAAACTGCCGCTTAAAGGAAAATTGATTGTTGAGACCAGCACGATCGCACCAAGTGAGCTTCTGGAGTGTGCCGTGGACCTTCACGCTGCGGGAGCTCTCGTGATCGATGCGCCGATCTCGGGCGGACCTGACATGATCGCGAACGGGACGATCGGTATCTTCCTTGGCGGCCCAGAAGCGGCCGTGGCGCGCTTTCTGCCCGTCGCCGGGCATTTGTCGAACCGCTTCGCCCATATCGGCGACCTTGGCGCGGGCTATGCCACCAAGATCATGAACAATGTCGTGCTTGCGGGCTCCATTCAGGCGATGATCGAAGGGTTGCAGGTCGGGCAAGCGCTTGGCCTGCCAAAGGACATCATGCTGGACGTTCTGGAAAAGGGGCCCGCGATCACGCCAATGCTAAAGGACCGCATCCCGAAGATCCGGGGCGAAGATGACTCGGTTGGCTTCGCGCTAAATGGGGCGGTCGTCGATTCCGCTCTGTTCGTTGAGACGGCAAAAGCCGCCGGTGTGGATCTGAAGCTCGTTCCGGAAATGCAGAAGAGCTATCAGGCCGCCGTCGACGCAGGATTTGGCGATCAGGATGTGGCCGTCGCCATTCGCAATCGGCTCGGGTGGATATGAAGCTCGTCCTGCTGGTTGCCGTCGTCATGGTCGCGTTCGCGGCCAATTCCGTTCTGAACCGCATCGGTCTGACCGGCGGTGACGGGGCCACTGGCCCGGCCGCCTTTGCCGCCATTCGCCTGATTTCGGGCGCCGTGATGCTCAGCGTTCTGGTCCTGTTGAGCGGGCGGAGCCTAAGCGTCACCAACGCGACCCTCTGGGGGGCGGCGACGCTTGTTGTCTATGTGCTTGGCTTCTCGTTTGCCTATGTCACGCTGGACGCAGGCCTTGGTGCTTTGATTTTGTTCGGTGTCGTGCAGTTGACGATGTTCGGCGGGGCCGTTCTGACAGGCGACAGACCCGTGGCGGCGCGGTGGATTGGCAGCCTTGTCGCACTTGGCGGCCTCGCGTTCCTCTTGAACCCGGCCAGCGCCGGGGCGCCGCATCTTGGCGGTGCGGCGCTGATGGTGGCTGCCGCCGTTGGCTGGGGGCTTTACTCCCTCGCTGGGCGCAAGGTCGGCGATCCCCTGTCAGCCACAGCCAGCGCGTTTGTCCTCGCGACACCTGTTGGACTGCTGGTCTGGCTGGCAGAGCCGGATGGCATCGACCTTTGGGGGGCTTCAATGGCGGTCTTGTCCGGCGCGGTCACGTCGGGATTGGGTTACGCGCTTTGGTACACGGTATTGCCGCGACTGGAGACATCGGTCGCAGCGCTGTCGCAGTTGACCGTGCCGTTGATCGCTGTGGCAGGTGGTGTGCTGTTTCTTGCTGAACCGGCAACGCTGCGCGTTCTGACCGCCGCATTCATCGTGCTGGGCGGCGTTGCATTCGGCATACTGGCGCCTCAGCGCAAGATCGGCTCCAGCGGATCGTAGATCATGCTGGC
>CAZMKY010000077.1:0-1718 GCA_964566835.1 uncultured Rhodobacterales bacterium | reverse complement strand
AGGCGCTGATATTCCTGCTGTTTGCGCAAGGCGGACTTGGCCAGCGATTTTGGCAGTCCAAGGCAATCGGTATCCGGCGCCGGTGGTGTTCCCGCCCGGACGACGTGGCTCCAAAAACGGTCTTCCGTCAAGTCGCACCGTTCTGGCGAGGTTGCCGATTCAGTTTCACCAATCACCGTCACCTCATGACCGCGTTCTGCCAGCCCGCGCGCAACAAGCCTCGTCCACTGGCCGATCCCGCCACAGGTGGTGCTGTGGTGGTCTTGCGACAGCATGCAGAGCCGCAAGGTGTCATCGGCGCGGCGCATGTCACGAATGATGGCTGGCGCCGTCTGCTCTGCGTGTTTTGGCACAAAGTCTTTGCCATCCTTCGCGGTCGCATCGCTGAAAAAAAGGTCTATGCCGTCAGCGATTCCGCCTTGGGTCTGGGCCATCAAGGCGACGAAGTCGTCTTTGCGGATGTGCCCTTTGCGATGCACGTCATGCTTCCAGCGCAGCTCTTTGCTGTAGAAATTCTGAATGTGTTCAATTGCCGGCGTCCAGCCGCGTTCGCCAACGCCATGCTTCAGCGCGAAGTATGCAATGCTTTTCGCGATGGGGCGCATATTGCGCGAAACGTTGGCCTCTGTGCGCAGGTGAGAGGCCGCGAACTTGTGGTGTATTTCAGCCTCAGGAAGGACCATGGCCTTCATTCCGGCATCGAACATCCGTTTGTTGACATCCGTCTCGTCCAGGAAATATTCGAACGCTTCGTCGAAACCCCCAATGCGTCGCAGGTGGTCTGTCTTGAAGGCCACATTTGTGCCTGTCAGGCTTGGGTAGAGGTTTTGTTCATCACGGATGAAACCAATGCCATCCTCGTTCTCGCATGGAAAACCCTCACCGAATGCATTGGCGAACACGTATTTGGCCTGAAAGGTGATGCCGGTATTGTCCCGGATGAAACCGCCTATGGCAGAGACATCGGGGTTCTCGTCGAAGGCGGTCAGAATGGCGCTGAGCCAGTCTGCCTCCGGCACGGCATCGTCATCAATGAAGGCGATGTGGTCGCCAGCGGCATGCGAGATCGCGATGTTGCGCGACACCGAAAGGTTTATCCGCGGATTGGAGAAGACCCGGATATCATCCTGCGTTTCCAGAAACGCCGTCGTGCCGTCGGTGGACGGGCCGTTGACCACAATAACTTCGAATGTGTGCGGCCCGCGCAGATGTCTGAGGGCGGCCAGCGTGCGGGGCAGGGTGGCGCGGCGATTATAGGTGCAGATCGCGATCGTCGCATCGCATCGTGGCGCGGTCTGAAAATCATCGGAGGAGGAGCTGTACAAATCTTGACCCCCTACGCCGAAGCTGCGGCTTCGAGCCGGTCCAGTCTGTGGGACAAAATGCGTTCAGCGATGGCCGCGCGAACTTCGCCCTCTGTGGCAAAGCCTATGCGAGGATCCAGTTCCGGCAGATCGGCTTTGTTCACTTCAACATGGGCGAATTCTGATAGGGCTTCCCGCGTGATACGGTCGATGACGACCGCTTCTTCACCAGTCCAGAGTTCCAGCCGGTTGGCGATGGCCTTGATCCAACAGGTGACCGCCCGCGTTTCCGGATCGGGGTTCGCGGCCACGTGCACTTCCTGGCCCCAGGCCCCATCGATTTCATCATTCACGATCAAAACACCCGGTGCGGAGGTGCGACGGAAAATGACGAGCAGCCGGTCCGTTGCGGTC
>CAZMKY010000076.1:0-3784 GCA_964566835.1 uncultured Rhodobacterales bacterium | reverse complement strand
GAGATCAGCGCGATCCCACCGCGCCGCCGTGCCGTCATCCTCGGTTCCGCCTCTTGACGGATTGACGGCTGAGGGCAGGGCGCATAGCTCAGGCGGCATGGCGCGCGCACCTCTACTACAGCTTCACGATATCGGCCTTGGCTACGGCGGCGATCCGCTTTTTGCCGAGCTTGATGTCACCATTCAAACCGGCGACAGGCTGGCGCTGGTCGGGCGGAACGGTTCCGGCAAATCGACGCTGATGAAGGTCATGGCGGGATTGGTCGAAGCGGACCGGGGCACGCGCACGACGGCGCCGGGACAATCGGTCGGATATATGGAACAAGACCCGACGATGCAGGGGTTCGCCACACTGGGCGATTATGCAGTCTCTGACATGGACGCCTCGGATCGCTGGCGCGTGGATGCTGTGGCCGAGGGCCTGAAGTTTGATCCCGATATGCCGGCCGAGACCGCATCAGGCGGTGAGCGCCGCCGAGCTGCATTGGCGAAGCTGATGGCGGAAGCACCGGATCTGATGCTTCTGGATGAACCGACGAACCATCTGGATATCGAAGCCATCGCGTGGCTGGAAGAGAGGCTGCGCGCCACCGGCCAGACGTTTTTGGTCATCAGTCACGACCGCGCTTTCCTGCGCGCGCTGACCAACGGCACGCTGTGGATCGATCGCGGGGTCGTGCGGCGACAGGACAAGGGGTTCGACGCCTTCGAGGACTGGCGAGAGAAAACCTGGGCCGAAGAGGACGATGCGCGTCACAAGCTGAACCGCAAGATCAAGGCCGAAGCCCGCTGGGCCGTCGAAGGCATTTCCGCCCGCCGGAAGCGCAACCAAGGTCGGGTGCGGGCATTGCAAGGTCTGCGTGCAGAACGTGCGGCCATGATCCGACGCGAGGGCACCGCCGCAATGGCGTTTGAGGGCGGAAAAGCCTCTGGGAAACGCGTCATTGAGGCCGAACAGATCTCCAAACGGTTTGACGACAAGATCATCACCCGGAATTTCTCGCTTCGTGTCGGGCGTGGGGATCGCATTGCTTTCGTCGGTCCTAATGGCGTTGGCAAGACGACCCTGATTGAGATGCTGATCGGTGTGACGGAACCTGACGAAGGGACCGTAACGCTTGGCACCAATCTGGAGATTGCCGTTTTCGACCAGCGGCGAATGGCGCTGGATCCTGACATGTCGCTTTGGGAAAGTCTGACCGGTGACAAGGATATGCGCGTGTCCGGCAATGCCGATCAGGTCATGGTGCGGGGCACGCCAAAGCACGTCGTAGGGTATTTGAAAGACTTCCTGTTTGATGAAGGGCAGGCGCGTGCGCCGGTCCGGTCCTTGTCGGGCGGCGAAAAGGCGCGGCTTCTGCTGGCCAAGCTGATGGCAAAGCCTTCGAACCTTCTGGTCTTGGACGAACCAACCAATGATCTGGACATCGAAACGCTGGATCTGCTTCAGGAGCTCGTCTCGGACTTTCCGGGCACGGTTCTGCTGGTCAGTCACGATCGGGACTTTATCGACCGGGTGGCGACGACGACTGTTGCCTTGGAAGGTCGTGGCCAGATCGTCGTTCATGCTGGCGGGTGGTCTGATTATGCGCCAAAGCGCAATCTGGTCGGCGAAAAGCCCGGCACCAAGGTCTCATCCACGCCAAGGGCCACCGTCGCTGCACCTGAGCCTTCAAAACAGAAATCGGGCGGGTTGAGCTTTACGGAAAAGCATCGCCTTGAAGAGCTGCCGTCAGTCATCGAGCGCCTTGAGGCCGAAATCGCGAAGCTGGGAGAGCTGCTGTCAGACGGTGAACTCTATTCACGGGAGCCAGTGAAGTTCGCCAAAGCCACGGAAGCCTTGTCCGAACGGCAGGAAAAGTTGACCGCTGCGGAAGAGGAATGGCTAATGCTGGAAGAGAAGGCGGGCGCTTAGGCTTTGGCCGGGGTGGCCTGAAGTCTGCGCGCGGTGATCTCGGTCAGGGCGACTGTGGCTGCCACGAGAGTGAACATGACGGCCGTTCCCGTCAGAAGCGCGGTCAATCCGCCAATCGCGAAGGTTCCCAAGGCAAGCGCCATGCCGAGAGCAACAAAAAGAACAAAAAGAAACAGGGGCATACCAAGCACTCCTTTAACCACTTAAGCCAACAACCAGTAAGGTAAGGGTTAAGTTTCGATTCTGGCGGCGAAATGACGATGACAGACTGTTTCTTTGATCTTTTTGAGTTCAGAATTGTGGGGTAAAATAGTACCATATTTGTAAGGCGTTGTTTTGGAACAAATAAATCGAAAAATTGTGCGTTGACTGCGTGCCAGAAGTCTTTAAAACCCGCCCATCCGAATAGACACCCCGAGAAGGGCAGAACACATGAAAACCTTTACCGCGACCCCGGCGGACATCGAGAAGTCCTGGGTGGTGATCGACGCAGAAGGCGTCGTCCTTGGCCGCCTTGCTTCGATCGTCGCCATGCGTCTGCGCGGCAAGCACAAGGCAAGCTTCACGCCGCATATGGACATGGGTGACAACGTCATCGTCATCAATGCCGACAAAGTTCAGCTGACCGGCAAGAAGCGCGACAAGCCGAACTACTGGCACACGGGCTACCCGGGCGGCATCAAGTCCCGCACCACGGGTCAGATCCTTGAAGGCGCACATCCAGAGCGCGTTGTCATGCAGGCCGTCAAGCGCATGCTTCCGGGCAACCGCCTGAGCCGCAAGCAGATGACCAACCTCCGCGTTTATGCTGGTGCTGAGCATCCGCATGAAGCGCAGAACCCGACCGTTGTGGATGTTGCATCCATGAACAAGAAAAACACTCGGAGCTGATAGAGATGGCAGAAGAGATCAAATCGCTCGACGAGCTGAAGGACGCTGTCACCGAGGATATCGGCGGCGTTCAGGGCACCGAGGTTGAACTGGAGATGTCCCGCGAGCCGGTCCGTGACGAACTGGGCCGTTCTTACGCTACGGGCAAGCGGAAGGACGCCGTTGCACGCGTCTGGATCAAGCCGGGTTCCGGCAAGGTCACCGTCAACGGCAAGGACATGGACGCTTACTTTGCGCGCCCCGTGCTGCAGATGATCCTGCGTCAGCCGTTCCAGGTTGCTGGTGTTGAAAACGAATTCGACGTCATGGCCACAGTCAAAGGCGGTGGCCTTTCGGGCCAGGCTGGTGCGGTCAAGCACGGCATCTCGAAAGCGCTTCAGCTTTACAACCCGAGCCTGCGTGGCGCCTTGAAAGCCGCTGGCTTCCTGACCCGCGACAGCCGCGTTGTTGAACGTAAGAAGTACGGTAAGGCCAAAGCCCGCCGGAGCTTCCAGTTCTCCAAGCGTTAAGGCGTTCCCAAGGAACACCGAAAGGGCCGTGCTTCGCGCGGCCCTTTTCTTTTGCATGGGGCGCGCGAGATAGCGCCTTGATTTGGCTGTCGAGAACGATAATCCTCAAAGCCAAGCCGACGTCCGGGGGTCTTCGTCATAGCCACTTCGAACAGCACCGACACCACGCGCGGACTGACGCTGATCGCGGCGCCAGCGATCTATGCCGTGTTGCTGCTGGCCGCCCCGTTGGCAGCGATTCTGCTTTTCAGTTTCTGGTCGCAGGACTTTTTGGACCTCGACACGACGCTGACGCTCAAGAACTACCAAGAAGCTTGGACGGACCCGCTTTACGAAGAGCTTTTGAAGCGGTCCATTTTGATTTCAGGCGCGGTGACGTTGGTGACCGTCGTGCTGGCATTTCCGATCGCCTACTACGTCAGTTTCTATGTGCATCCTTCGAAGAAGTCGCTTTGGCTGTTTCTGATCA
>CAZMKY010000075.1:0-4641 GCA_964566835.1 uncultured Rhodobacterales bacterium | reverse complement strand
GCTGTTTGCCGCGAACCAGAAGATTGCAGCGCATGCCCGGACTTTGTCTGATCAGGTGATCTTCACACGGCAAGCCGCGCACACGGCACAGGAAGAAGCGGCGGAGCTACGTCATGACATCGACGGGGCGCGGCAGGATCTTGCCCGTGCCGAAACCGCTGTCGCCATTGCAGAGAAGCGTCTCTGGTCATCTTTGGAAGCGATCCGGGACGGCTTTGCCGTTTTTGATGATGAACGCCGAATGATCGCCGCCAATCGCGCGTTTCTCTCACTTTTCGAAGGTCTTGAGGACGTCAAGCCGGGGTGCGGGTTGGAGGCCATGCTGCGTCTTCTGGCGGAAGAAGGGATCGTCGATACGGATCGGCAATCTGCCGTCGATTGGACTGCGAAGATGGCGGCACGCTGGGACAAGACCCGGATCGAGCCTGTGGTCCTCAGGCTTTGGAATGACCAATATATCCGTCTGACCGAACGTCGAACCTCCACCGGCGATGTCGTCCTTCTGGCGATGAACATCACTGACCAGATCGCGCGCGAAAGCCAAATGGCCGAAGCCCGTGACAAGGCCGAAGCTGCGAACCGCGCGAAATCTGCTTTTCTGGCCAACATGAGCCACGAGATCCGCACCCCAATGAACGGCATCATCGGGGTAACAGAGCTTCTGGAGGATACGGACCTGACAGAGGAACAGGCGTCCTATCTGGAAACCATCCGATCCTCTGGCGAGGCGCTTTTGGTCATCATCAACGACGTTCTGGACTACTCAAAAATCGAAGCTGACAAGATCAGCTTCAAGGCCAGCCCGTTTGATCTTGAACGCTGTATTCACGACGTCGTCACCCTTCTGAGCCGCAGTGCCACCGAGAAGGGGTTGGACCTTGTCGTGGACTATGACCTGTTCATGCCAACTTCCTTCGTGGGTGACGCCGGACGCATTCGTCAGGTGCTGACCAACCTTGTCGGCAACGCGATCAAGTTCACCGAAGAAGGCCACGTCACGATCCGTGTCGTCGGCCTGCCGGGCGAAGCCGGACGCGATTTCCGTGTCCATGTCACTGTCGAAGACACTGGGATCGGAATCGCGGACGATAAGCTGGACGGCGTCTTTGGAGAGTTTCAGCAGGTCGAGGATGATCGGAATAGGGCCTACGACGGCACCGGGCTGGGCCTGGCGATCTCGAAGAAACTGGTCGAGCTGATGGGGGGTGAAATCTGGGTGGATTCCAAGCTTGGTGTCGGCTCCGGTTTCGGGTTCTGTCTGACCCTGCCTTCACTCGACGAAGGTGGCGCAGACCAGACACAGGCGCCGCCCTGGCTTGACCGTGCCATCTCGGTTGGGGAAACAGCAGCGCACCGGTCAGTCCTGCAGAAGCAGTTGACGCTTCTGGGCCTCAAGATCGTCGCGCTGAAAACGCCTGATCAGCTGAAAGAGGCGCGCATCACATCGCGCGATGTGGTTTTCGCCTCAGCCGGATTAGCCGAAGACGTGCGCGCCGTACTCGATGCCCCCGACTTCGACACATCGCCCGCCGCCGTTTATGCCATCGCCGAAGATACGGGCCGTCGCGCCACTGCAAAGGACATGAAGACACTTACGCGCCCCCTGCTGCGCGCGGATCTTCTGAGATGCCTTACGGACATCGCGCCAACTTTAGTTGACGAAGAAGCAACCGAAACCATTCTCAGCGAAACCCCTTCCGGGGACGCAGAGAAATCCACTGGATCCGGCAAACGGCTGATGCGGATCATGGCGGCAGAAGACAATCGCACCAACCGCTTCGTCTTCCAGAAGATGGTCAAGTCTCTGAACATCGAACTGATCTTCGCAGAAAACGGGGTCGAGGCGTTGGAACTTTACACCAAGTCGCCGCCGGACATTCTGTTCACCGATATCTCCATGCCGAAAATGGATGGCAAAGAAGCGACACGCCGCATCCGACAGTTTGAGATCGACAAAGGCTTGGACCGGTGTCCGATCATTGCGATCACCGCGCACGCAATGGATGGTGATGCGGAAGAGATCCTGGCCGCCGGAATAGATCACTACCTGCCGAAGCCGCTGAAAAAGCAATCTATCCTGGAGCATATCATCGACGCACAGCCGCTTGGGACAGAGCCGATCTTGCCGATGGGAGACGTGGTGGAGCCGTCAGATGTCAATCGCGATGTCGCGCCGGACTATTCGCCAGAAGACATAGAGACGCCCTTGCAGCGTGAAAGTGCCTGAAGACTTTCGACGCGAGGGTCACGGGTCTTTTTCCGTTCAGGCTGCTTCTTGACGGGACGCGTCCCTGTAGAAAGCAAGCCTGCCAGGCCGATCGTCAGCAGCCTTGAAGACATATCCATCAGTCCGGAAGTCCTTGAGGCCATCCAGTGTCGTCACTTGATTGTCGATGATGTAGCGGGCGAAAGCACCACGCGCGCGCTTGGCGAAGAAGCTGATCATCTTCGCCTCGCCGTCTTTAACCTCGTAGAAATCCGGCGTCACCACGTCGAGCCGCAGACGCTTCAGATCGACGGCCCCGAAGTATTCCTGACTGGCGCAATTGACCAAAACGGAGGAGCTTGTTTCTTCGGCCTGCGCGTTCAGCGCCTTTGAAATCTCGTCCCCCCAGAACGCATAGAGGTTCGGCCCTCGACGCGACTTAAGACGGCTGCCCATTTCCAGGCGATAGGGCTGAATTCCATCCGTCGGGCGCAGAAGGCCGTACAGGCCGGACAGAATCCTCAGATGCGCGCCCGCATAGTCCAGCGCAGTCTCTGAAAGGGTTGCCGCATCAAACCCCTGATATGTGTCACCGGCGAAGGCATATAGCGCGGGCTTCAAGGTTTCGGGTGACGGTTCCGCCGCAAACGCGCGGAAACGGTCCCGGTTCAGCCGCGCGAGGTCGTCGGACAGCCCCATAAGTGATTTCAATCCGCCCAGCGTCAGTTGCCGCGCGTGGCCGGCCAGACGCGTCGCTTCTTTCTGAAACGCCGGCGCTGTTGGCGCCACGTTGACGGAAGACCAGTCCAACCGTTTGGCCGGAGATATCACCACAAGCATGGAAACCGCCCCTTCTTCATCTGCATCTTGCCTGAACTTAGCCGCCCGCCGTCAGACCTCAACCGTCTTGGAGAACAGACAGAAAGGCATCGGCAAAACGAGGTGAATAACGCTCACCCAACACCCGTTCGATGGCGCCTTTGTCGGCGGATGTCAGCGCTGCGACCTTTGCCAACAGGCTGGCCGAGCAGGACAGTGGCTTATCGGTGCCGTCCTCACCACGGACGAGCTCGGCCTGCGTTGCCAGAAGTCGGTCGTAGATGTCACCGGCATTGCGCCCTGCCAGTTTGCGTCGTGCAGGATGCTGCTCTTCCGGGGCCTCACCCGTTATCACCTCAAGAAACGCGGCGCCGTAGCGTTCCAGTTTCTTGGCGCCCACGCCGCTGATGGTGGCCATCTGGTCGAGAGACAATGGACGGTTTTCGGCCATCTCGATCAGTGTTTTGTCGGTAAAGACCACGTAGGCCGGGGCGCGAAGTGCTTCGGCCAGCGCGCGACGCTTCGCCTTCAGGGCCGACAGAAGCGGTGCATCTTCGTCGGAAACCAGGGCACGCACAGCCGGCCGTCGGCGCATCGGGCCTTTCTCCTTGCGGAGTGTAACGCTTTCTTCGCCACGCAGGATCGGACGGGCAGCTTCGGTCATGCGCAACGCACCGTGACGTTCCGGATCGGGACGCACCAGATCCTGTCCCATCATCTGGCGAAAGACGCCCTGCCATGCGCGTTTGTC
Source organism: uncultured Rhodobacterales bacterium (assembly GCA_964566835.1). Classification (GTDB taxonomy): domain Bacteria; phylum Pseudomonadota; class Alphaproteobacteria; order Rhodobacterales; family Rhodobacteraceae; genus CAZMKY01. The sequence continues at coordinate 865 of CAZMKY010000075.1, read as the reverse complement.
GAGGTCCTGACCAACGCCGAAAGTCGGAAGGTCTTCATGACCCCGCTGGCGGACCTTTTCGGTCTCGGTCCCTCTGAGGATATCAATCAGATGCCCTGTGCCGAAATTCTCGCCAGTGCGCAGCATCGCAGAAAGCGCCTTTCGGACGGCATCCGTCGCATCGAAAAGGTCCGGGGGCGTGTCACAAAGATCGCAATTCCCGCATGGCGCGGCTTGCTCTCCAAAGTAGCTGAGCAGTTCGACGCGGCGGCAGACATGCGCCTCGGCCAGCCCGAGAAGCGCGTTCAGGCGGCCGTGGTCTGCGTAACGGCGTTCAGCTGGGGCGAGGCTTTCGTCGATCTGCATGCGGCGGAACCGAATGTCGTCGGCCCCGTAGAGCGTCAGTGTCTCAGCCGGTGCGCCGTCGCGCCCGGCGCGCCCGACTTCTTGATAGTAGGCTTCGATCGACTTCGGCAGATCGGCGTGGGCGACCCAGCGAATATCGGGTTTGTCGATGCCCATGCCGAAGGCGATGGTCGCGACAACGATCAGCCCATCTTCGGTCTGAAACCGCCGTTCAACATCGCGTCGGTCATCGCCTTCCATTCCGCCGTGGTAGGCCAATGCGCTGTGACCGGCATCGCGGAGCGCGGTGGCGAGCGTTTCGGTCTTGGCGCGTGTGCCGCAATAGACAATGCCGGAGCGATCTGGTCGCGCGGCCACGAAATTCAGGATCTGCGTGCGGGGGGTGTCTTTTGCGGCAAACGCGAAATGCAGGTTCGGTCGATCAAAACCGCCAAGAAACGTGACGGGATCGCGCCCGGCAAAGAGCCGGGCAATGATCTCGGACCGGGTTTCCGCGTCAGCCGTTGCCGTGAAGGCCGCA
>CAZMKY010000074.1:0-5415 GCA_964566835.1 uncultured Rhodobacterales bacterium | reverse complement strand
ATGATGACCATCAACAGCATCAAAAGCACCATCGGGATAGCGGTCTTGGCGATGTAGCCGATCTCGTGATTGGTCATGCCTTGTAAAACGAAAAGATTGAATCCGATTGGTGGTGTGACCTGAGCCATTTCGACGACAACGACGATGAAGATCCCGAACCAGATGACGTCAATTCCGGCCTGTCGGATCATCGGTTCCACGATGGCCATTGTCAGGACTACCGACGAAATGCCGTCCAGGAACATCCCAAGGATGATGTAGAAGATCGTCAAAGCTGCAATCAGCGTAATTGGGGAAAGCTGCAGGGTTTCGATCCACGCCGCCAGTGCGCGGGGCAGGCCGGTGAAACCCATCGCGAGCGACAGGAACGCGGCCCCCATCAGGATAAGCGCAATCATGGCGGATGTGCGCGTGGCCCCCATCAGACTTTCAGAGAACGTGTTCCAGTTCAGCGACCGCTGCATGGCGGCCAGCAGAAGCGCGCCCAGAACACCAACTGCCGCCGCCTCGGTTGCTGTGGCCCAGCCGAAATACATCGATCCAATGACCGCGAAGACAAGGCACAGGACCGGGATAAGGAAGCGGCTTTCCTGAAACATCTGCCCAAGGCTCATCTTCGGTTCCTTGGCTGCATGTTCGGACGGTCTGAGGAAATGCCAGCCGACGATGTAGGACATGAAAAGCCCGGCCAGCACAAGGCCCGGGATGATGCCTGCCATGAACAGCTGTGTGATGGATTCGTTGATTGTCACGCCATAGACGATCAGTGTGAGGGACGGTGGAATCATAAGTCCCAGTGTCGCCGCGCCAGCCAAGGTGCCGATGATCATGTATTCGGGATAGCCACGTGCACGAAGTTCCGGGATCGACATCTTGCCCACGGTGGTCAGCGTGGCGGCTGAAGAGCCGGAGACAGCGGCAAAGACGGTGCACCCGGCGATGTTCGTATGCAAAAGGCCGCCTGGCAGACCACGCATCCACGGCGCAAGCCCCCTGAACATGTCTTCGGAAAGCCTTGTCCTGTAAAGGATTTCACCCATCCAGATGAATAAGGGCAGGGCCGTAAGTGTCCATGAGGACGACGACGCCCAGATCGTGGTCAACATGGCGTCCCCCGCGGGGCGCACTGTGAACAACTCCATTCCGATCCACGCGACGCCCATCAGCGCAAGGCCAACCCAGACAGAGGACCCCAGAAGCGCGAATAGTGCAAAGAGGAAGACGATGGTGGCGCCCAACTCGGTCATTCGAGGGCCTCCTTAACGATGGCGCTTTGCCGTTCGACGACAAGGCGGGAGAGGAAGTCCCAAAGCGCAATGGCCAACAGGCACGCGCCGATCGACATCGGGATCTGTGGCAGCCAGAGTGGCGTGTAGACCCACTCATCTCCGGTATTTGCCCAAAGGTCGGCCCAGTCTCCCGGCCATGTGCCAAACATCGTGACAGCCGTTAACAGCCATTCCGGAACCTGATCCTGCCCCTGCGTTCTGTCATTAAGAAGAGCTGAGAAGGCATTGGTTTTGATTGCGAATCTTGCAAAATAAGTCGCCGTAATCGCGCCAACCCACGTGGCAATCGTGTCGAGCCAGAATCGGGTGGCGTTGTTCATGTTGAGAAAGACGGAAACGCGAATATGCGCGCCGCGGCTAAGTGCATGGGCCAACGCGAAGAAAGACGTCGCTGCCATGGCATAGCCTGCGTAATCGGTTGATCCGGGGAACGCGATGGACGACCAGCGTGCGACCATTTGGGCGACGATGATCAGCAGGATAGAGATCATGCAGAGCGCGGCCAGAACGCCAGCGGCGAGATAGATCTTGTCGAGGAACCGCCAGATCGGGCGCAGCAATGGTCGGGCGATGTGCGGCGCGGTTCCTGCCGCGACGATCAGGAGTGTCGGGAAAACGAATAGCCAAAGCCAAAGCGGCAAGCCGAGAAAAGGTCCGAAGTCGCGCACGCTGCAAATGTCCCCCTAGGGCAGTCTGGACCAGCCCGAGTTGTCGGGCTGATCCTGTGTCGTCTCAGAACGCTTAGTTGTTGTAGGCGTCCAGGATGGCCTGACCGGCATCACCAGTGTTTGACAGCCACTCATCCGTCATCTTGGCGCCAATGGCTTGAAGCTCTGCCAGGAATTCGGGGCCGGCGTCGACCACGGTCATGCCATTGGCTTCCAGCTGCTCGAAATACCAGTCGCTCAACTCTGCCGATTTGGCGGTGCAGGCAGCACCCGCTTCATCTGCTGCGCCTTGGATCGCGGCTTGGGTGTCAGCATCAAGTCCGTCCCAGATGCCTTTGTTTACCATCACATAATTGCGCGGCAGCCATGCGTTGACCTTGTAGTAATGGCTGAGATGTTCCCAGACCTTGCGGTCATATCCGGTGGAGCCGGACGAGATGAAGGCCTCAGCAACCCCGGTCGCCAAGGCTTGGCTCAGTTCCGCGGCTTCCACCTGCACCGGGATCATGCCCAGCTCTTCAGCGATCTGTGCCGTGGCGGCATTGTAGGACCGGAACTTCAGGCCGCCGATGTCCGCTGAGGAGTTCACTTCGTTCTTGAAGTAAAAGCCCTGACCCGGCCATGGGCAGGAATAAAGTGCGACGAGGTTCTGTTCTGCCAGCGCTTCATTGACAGTGTCCTTGGCCGCTTCCCAGAGCGCCGTGTTGGCGTCATAGGTCGTTGCCACGAAGGGAAGGTTGTCCCAAGCAAAAACGGCATTTTCGTTCGCATGTGCCGACATCAGACGTTCGCCAATGGGAACTTGCCCGGTCTGAATGGCGCGCTTGATGTCGCCGCCGCCAAAGAGCGACCCGCCCGCGTGGACGGTGATGTCGATCTCACCGCCGGTCGCTTCGCGCACCTTGTCGGCAAAGATCACGCCGTGCTCAGAATGGAAGTTGGAGGCCGCATAGGCCATCGGCATGTCCCAGCTTTCAGCCTGAGCGGTGCTGGCCACTGCCAGAGCTACGGCGGATACGGCCGCGAGAGTTGCGATTTTCATGGATAGTCTCCCTGGTTGCGTTTTGTGGTGTTTAGAAGCGTCGCGAAGGGGAATAGAGGCTCAAGTCCTCGTTCCCTGGCGCCCCCGTCACCATCTGTGCCAACCACCGTCCCGTTTTTGGGCCGCCGGTCAACCCTATATGATGGTGCCCAAAGCCTAGGAAGACGTTGTTCAGGCGAGGGGATTTGCCGATGACAGGTATTGAATCCGCGGGTGCCGGGCGGTGTCCCATCCACTCGGTCGTGTGGCTGTAGGTAAGGTCGGGGAACAGTTCGGCCATCTGCCGGCGCAAGAGATCAAACGGGGCTTTCGAGGGGGGCGCGTCGAGCCCGCCGAATTCTACCACGCCTGCGGCACGGATGCGTCCATCCATCGGGGTGACCACGAACTTGCCCTTTGCGACCATGATCGGGGCGCGGAGTGTGAAGGATGGATTGTGGAACTCAACGTGGTACCCGCGCTCGCTTTCCAGCGGTACATCCACACCAACGGACCGCGCCAAAGGGGAGGACCATGCACCGGTCGACAAAACGAAAGCGTCGGCTGAAACGGGGCCTTGGTCTGTCACCACTGCAAGTGCTGTCCCTTGGCTTTCCTTGAAGGCTGCTACTGTCGCGGTTGAAAGCGTGCCACCCGCGGCTTCGAAGCTGCTAGCAAGGGCGCGGACATAAGCGCCTGGGTCGGTGATCTGGCCGTGATGATCGCAAATGATGCCCCAGCCGAACCGACCCCGAAGCGCAGGGTCAATCTCACCCAAAGCTTCTCCGTCGACTTCGCGCCAAGCATACCCACGCGCCTTGCGGACTTGCCACGCATAGCCATCTGCTTCGAAGGCAGATTTCGATGGATAGCCAAACAGATAAGCACCACGCCTAATGTATTTTTCGGCGCCTGTTTCTGCCGCAAGCGCGTGGTGCTGGTCCGGCGCGTCGTGCAGAAGCTGCGCCAAGGCCTTTGATGTCGCCTGTACGCGATCATCTTTGCTAGCCTTCATGTAATGCCTGAGGAATGGTGCCAATTTGGGCAAGTATCGCCAGCGTAGGAACAAGGGTTGATCGGGATCGAACAGCATAGCCGGCGCACGTCGGGCAAGACCCGGTGTTGTTACGGGCACCACGGCGATGTTGGCCAGAACGCCACCGTTGCCCTGACTGGCCCCTGCGGCAGGGCCTTCACGATCAATCAAGGTCACTTGGACCCCAGCTCGTTGTAGCCAGATCGCGGTCGAGACGCCGACAATGCCTGCGCCAATCACGACGACATGTTGTGCCATTGTCCCCTCCCTTTTGAGGCGACACTGGACCATCGAAGCGCTTCTCTGCAAGGTGTCCTGAATCTGCCGCTTTAAGGACTGTATGGCGTGAGCTCCGGACCTGTTGGAATACTGATGTTGGAGACTCGATTTCCCCGACCATTGGGCGACATTGGCCATCCGGACACATTCGCCTTTCCCACCTTGAAGCAGGTCGTGCGGACGGCTTCGCCAGATCGTGTGGTGCGGCAGGATGCATCGACCTTGTTGCCGGAATTCATTCGAGCCGGCGAAGATCTGATCGCGGCGGGTGCAAAAACTCTCACCACGTCTTGCGGGTTCATGGTGAAATATCAGGCAGACCTTGCGGCCGCACTGTCGGTGCCGGTGGCGACATCCTCGTTGTTGCAGATCCCGAGCGTTTCGCAAATGTTGCCGAATGGTAAGCGCGTTGGCGTCCTGACGATCGCTGCGAGCGCCCTTGGCCCGGACCACCTTCGCGCTGCTGGCGCACCTTTGGATACGCCAATCGGCACCACCGAAGGCGGGCGGACCTTCACAGAGGCAATCCTGTCCGATGCAGAAGACTTCGACCTTGGGGCGGCGCGTGACGACAATGTCGATGCGGCGCGTCAATTATTGGTGGACCATCCCGAGGTGGGCGCGATCGTACTTGAGTGCACGAATATGGGGCCCTACGCCGCCGATATCGCGGAAGCCACGGGTCTGCCCGTTTTTTCGATCGTTACGCTGGTCAACCGGCTCACACAGTCTTGTAAGCCGGAGCGACTTTCGCGGCCGATTGGGCGTTGACGGCAGCGGCGGCAAGGTGCCTCTTGCGGCGACAAAGATGTGACGGAGGCTGAATGCAGATCTCGTTCCAACTCTATAGCGCGCGCAATGCAGGCACGCAGCTGGATGTCTTCCAAATGCTGGCGCGCCTTGGGTTTCAAAACGTTGAAGCCTACAGCGCAGGCTTTTCAGATATCGATGCGCTCGAAGGCGATCTGGGCAAGGCCGGACTGCAATTACCAAGCGCACATGTCGGGCTGGAGCAGTTGGAGGCCGACACCGCCGGATGGATCGGGGTGGCGAAGCGCCTTGGCATTCAAACGGTTTACATCCCGTATCTGGCGGAAGATCAGCGTCCCATGACGACGGACG
>CAZMKY010000073.1:0-2486 GCA_964566835.1 uncultured Rhodobacterales bacterium | reverse complement strand
GGTCAAAGAACTGCGCCTTGTAGACACCGGGGAAGACTTCTTCCCAAAGATCGCGGACAGCGCCTTCCTTGGCCGGGTTGTCCCACGCTTGCGCCACGGCCGACCGCAGTTTGGCATCATATATCGCGTCGTTGGGCGTGACGGACTTTCCGTCTTCCGTAGTTTCCCATTCCGCCCATGCGTCTTCGAAAACATCTCGATTATCGTTCCAAAACGCATGGACGGAAGGGTGACGTTGTAGCATCGCCTCTCTCGTAGGGCGATTGACCGCGCGCGCGCGGGTGAGTGCGGACTGTTCCATTATCTGGTCTTTCTTGAACCGGGTGCTTCAGGGGTCACGCCATCTGGTCGATGGCGGTGTTGATGGCGCTCATGACTTCCGCACTGTGCTTTTCGTCCATTGCAGCCGCATGCGGGTTGGCAAATACGCCGCTGTCGTTGTCGAAGTACTTGCCGGTCGCATCGGCAAATCCCGGGTCAAGGGCAGCGTCCCGCAGGATGCCTGCACCAATGCCAAGATCATTGCCAGCAATGCCAAAGCCTTCCTTCACCATCTTGGAGGCAAGCAAAGAACCGGGATTTACTGCCAGAACGACCGGCTTTGGGCCAAGCTCTTTGGCAAGTTCCCGCGTCCAGATTGTGATCGCCAGTTTGCTTTGGGCGTAGGCACCCATGTCATCATACTGCTTGCGCCCGAACAGCGCTTCCAGATCAACGGGTGCCTGCGCCGCAGAGGACAGATTCACGATACGACCCTCCGATGGAATGATCGGAAGAAGCGCGCGGGTCAGCACGTAGGGCGCAAAGGTATTCACCACGAAGCGTGCATCATATCCCTCTTTTGTCTTGTGATTTGGCAGCTTCAGTACGCCAGCATTGTTGATGAGCACATCAAGTCGAGCGTGCTTTCGAAGGATGTCAGAGGCCATAGCTTGGAGATCTGCGATCTGCGACAGATCCGCGAGGTAAGTCTCAGGCCCGCCGCCCACCGCAGTCGCCGCGGCGTCAAGTTTTTCGGCGCTTCGACCATGCAGCAGGACGTTATGTCCCTCTGCCGCAAGGGTCTTGGCGGTCAACAGGCCGATGCCGTCTGTGGCACCCGTGATCAGGATTGTTTTGGGCATTGGATGACTTTCAATTGAGGTGCGATGTCAGCTTGATCAGTAGCGGATGACCGTGCGGCTCTCGATGCTTTTGCGGATGGTTTGAATGTTGGGATCTTCGACCAGATCCATCGCGCTGTGCGCAACGGACGGACGCCCGCGATTGTCAAAAATGTTGAAGTAGGCGACGTCGTCGGGGGTCATCTTGGACATGTAGATCCAACGGTGATCCGGATTGGCCGCCAGTCCCATGATCTGCCCCGTCCGGTTTGGGTAGACCAGATCCAGCAAGATCCAGTCGTCTTGAGCGACAGTTTCGGGCAGGACAAACCCCAGGGGCGCCGAGTTGATCGGTGCACCCACCGGGCGCCAAATGTTGACGAACGCATAATGCCCCTTGCTCCAGTCCTCGGCGCGGCTGGGGCCAAGGATGTCGACTAGGCGTTGTTTGGCACCGTCGACGCTATAGTCGCTATGGACATTGCGGGCCGGTCTTCGATCGGCGTCTGGATCATCGACCCTGACGGTGTGGTCGAAGACGACAACCTCCTTCGCGTTGATCTCGGATCGCAGCAAGTCTGTCAGCTCTCGGTCATATGTGTCGTGCCAATCCGTGCCGCCCTCAAATGACGCGACCTTGGTCGGCAAGGCGGCAAAAGCAACACTGGCATCTGCGAAGGATGTTGGGCGCATGGCGGTCCGCTCATCCACAAGGTTCACTTTTGTGGGGACCAATTCAGGCGAAACCAGATTGCCCGCGATGCCCTCCGCATCAAGTGTGAAAGCCTGCCGTTCGGGCTTGTGAATGTGATAGTTCACTATTGCGGTCTGTGGCATGGCGCAGTCCTTCTTTCGCTATGCCTTTGACTTACACTTCTCAAAAAATATAAAAACTGTCGGATAATGATTTCACTATTCCGAAAAATCATAAAATGGATACGCAGACCCTTCGTCTCTATGTTCTGGCAAGTGAACGTCTCAACATCAGCGCCGCAGGCCGGGAACTTGGGATGGCGCCCGCCGTCGCCAGCACGCGCATCGCCAAGCTTGAACAATTACTCGGGTCAGAGCTTCTTCATCGATCCACGCGCAAGGTTTCACTCTCCTCCGAAGGTCAGGATTTCCTGCCATATGCGCGGGAGATTATTGCGCAGGAAGACGCTGCATTTGCCGCCCTCGGCAAAGGTCAGACAAGCATTTCAGGGAGGTTGCGCTTTGCCGCCCCAAGCACGTTTGCTCAAATCTACATTGCACCCGTATTGCCGCAGTTCATGGACGCCCACCCCGACTTGATCCTTGATCTGCATCTGTCCGACGCGCAGTTCAATTTGATCGAAGGCAGTTATGACCTTGCCTTGCGCAACTCGGTTCTGGAAGACAGCA
>CAZMKY010000072.1:0-2685 GCA_964566835.1 uncultured Rhodobacterales bacterium | reverse complement strand
ATCCTGATTGCGAACAACCGTGGCGATCGCCTGATTGACTGGCTGGGCAATGCCAATGACTTCAACGCCCCGGGATCGATCAGCAATGGCCAGGTCTTCCTCAGAAGTCCGACGCCAGAGATCTTCCAGTTCCTTACGGATCTGGCGGCCAGCGACGGGTCTGATCAGACCCGCAGCCTTGACGGCGGCGATCCGGCGCGTGACGGCGAACCGTTCGGAGAGCTTGGCCTCGTCACACCGCAGGACAGCGGCCTTTGGCAGGAACAGAGCGATGCGCCAAGCGATGCGCTGATCGGCGATATCTCGGGCGCCTTGGCGATGACGGCGGCAACGTCGGGGCCGGAAGGCCATGACGCTGACACGGTCACGATCGAAGACGCAGAAGCGATCTTTGACGTCGCGGTGGCACGCTTTGCAACGCACACCGGCATCACCGGCGATCTGGGCGATGTCGAGATCCGCATCGGTGATCTGGAGGGCAACACGCTGGCGCTTGCTGGTGATGGTATCATCTGGCTCGACATCGACGCCGCCGGACATGGCTGGTTCATCGATGAGACGCCGGAAGACGATGCAGAGTATCAGGACACGGGACGCGGTGTGCTTCAGGCGACGGGCGAAGATGCCGGCGAAGCGGTCGGAGAGATCGATCTTCTGACCGTGATGATGCACGAAATCGGGCACCTCTACGGTCTTGATCACGATGCCGAACATGACATCATGGCGGCCAACCTGGCCACCGGGTTGCGCCTTGTGCCGGTCGAGGAAGACCACGGCACCGCCCATGACGACGCCTTGGTCTATAACGCTGAGGTCGGCGATTTCGTCACGGCTGAGGATGATGCCGCGCTGTCGGCGATGACGGATCGGCCCGGCAAAGCCCATGCCAAGGGCAAGAAGTCGGTCAACTGGGGCGCGACCTACGGCTGATTGAAGACAAACCAAGCCCGTGCGGTGTGATGACGGCGTGCGGGCAAAAGAAACGACTCTACTGCAACGAAGGGACCATGAATGGCCAGCACTGACACGACCGACGCATCACAAGGCGATGCGGCCTCCGGCACGGAACAAAAGCGCGCCCCGCGCGTGATCTGGAACGATGAGGACATGCGCACGACCTATGCAAACGCGGTCAATGCCGTCTCGACGCTGGAAGAGGTGGCCATCTTCTTCGGTGTGAACAAGCGGTGGAACCCGGGCGAAGGCGATCTTGAGGTCGATCTGTCGGACCGCATGGTCCTGAACCCACATGCGGCCAAGCGCCTTTGGACCATTCTGGGCGCCGTGCTGAACGAGTACGAAAACCGCTTTGGTCCCCTGAACGTGGTCCAACCTCCGGCGGCCAGCCCGCCAAAGTCGGACACGTAAGGGCGCCATAAGGCGACGCGCTGTGTCTGACCAGACTGGCCTGCCCCGTAGCGGCGACAATGTATCGGTTCTGGAGGATGCCCTCTGGAATGGCTTCGTCGCGACCGACGACACACGCAGGCGTGCCGAACGGTGGCTGGCCTATCAGATGCGTCAACTGCCGGGCGCGGGGGTGGCGCTTCTGGTATTGGGCGATGCGCAGGGCGGCTTTGCCCCGGCGGCGACTTGGCCAGAAGATGCAAGCATCCCGGATGCGCTGAAATCGATCGTCGAACAGGTGCTGGACGACGGGCGTGTCTTGGCTGACGGACCGCCGGAAGGCCCGTCCTTGGTGGCCTGCCCCGTTCTGATCGATGGTGAAGTGCGCGGCGCCGTCGCGGTCAGCGCGTCGGGTGAGCGTCGTCAGATCCTGCGCCAGGTGCAATGGGGCATGGGCTGGGTCGAAGCGCTCTTGCGTGCGCGGAGCGCGGTTGAGACCTCGGACCAGAGCCGTCGTCTTGAAGACGTTCTGGAGGCCACATCCGTTGCGCTGTCCAAGACGCGTTATCGCGACCGGGCAGAGGCTGTCGTCTCGGACCTGTCGCTTCGGCTGGATTGCGAAATGGTCGCGCTCGGATTGCGCAAACGCCTATCGACACGCGTTGTTGCCGTATCGCAGGCGACCGAATTTTCCGGACGCATGAACCTGATCCGCGATTTGGCGGAAGCAATGGATGAGGCGACGGATCAAGGTTGCCTCGTGCGGTACCCCGCCGATGCTGATGGCGATTTCAGTGTAACGCGGGCGCATGGCACTTTGGCGCGAAGCCATGACGCGGCGAACTTGCTGACCGTGCCGTTCGAGGCCGGTGACAGGGCACAAGGCGCCTTCACCTTTGAACGCCGCCCGGACCATCCCTTCGACCACGAAACGGTGATGCTTTGCGATGCACTTGCGACAGTGCTTGGCCCGCTGATCGATACGGCGCGCCGGGAAGAACGGTGGATCGGGACGAAGGTTGCCGAAAGTGCGGGGCGGTTCCTTGGGACGTTGCTTGGGCCAGGCTATCTGGCCCGCAAGCTGACGCTTTTGGCGCTGGTCGCGCTGACCGTTTTGTTCTCGACCTGGTCTGAACCGTTCAGCGTGACCGCCAATGCGCGGATCGAAGGTCGTCTGCAGCGGATCGTGGCCGCACCATTTGAAGGCTATATCGCGGCCGAAGACGCACGTGCCGGTGCCGTGGTCGCGGCGGGCGACGTCCTGGCACGGTTGGATGACCGCGACCTTGCACTGGAGCGGCTGCGTTGGACCACGACCCTCGCGCAGCGCGAGACGGA
>CAZMKY010000071.1:0-13405 GCA_964566835.1 uncultured Rhodobacterales bacterium | reverse complement strand
AGCCTGTCCCCTTCCCCACAAAGAACAAGGGTCGGCACGCGAATCTTGTCCAGCACGTGTCCAAGGTCGCGCCGCCGCCGCAGCGCTTCGGACTGGGCCGCGAAGACGTCGGGACCCAAAGCAAGCCCCATCTCGATCAAGGCGCGCAAAATCGTGCCACGTTCGGGCCCTTCGCCCAAGTACTTGGGCCCCAGTTCATCGCTCAGAACCCGCTTCAACTGCCCGGCCTTCGCGGATGCAATTTGCACATCTCGCCCGGCTGCCGCCGCCGGGCTTTCGGCCAGAAAGTTCGTGTCCATCAGTGCCAACCTGCTGATCCGTTCCGGCGCAAGATCCATCATCTCCAGCGCGATGATGCCGCCCATCGAATGCCCCGCCAGCGCAAAACGCGGCGGCGCTTGGCCGAGGAGCGTTTCAGCCATCTTGGACAAAGTCGACCGGGCCGATGGTGGTGTGACGTGCACGGCCCGTCGGGCTGAAATGGCCGTGATCTGAGGCTGAAAGACCCGCGCGTCGCACAACAGGCCGGGCACCAGAACCAATGGATCTGCCGTCATGTCCAGTGCACCTCACCTGCGCCGGGCAAACCGGCCCGCGCACGCATCAGACTGTCCGGTTTGCGGTTCATGGACGCTGTGCAAGCCAGAACCCACTCATCATCCATCATCAGAAAATCCAGCACTGAAGACTGAAACCCGACGTCGGCGGCACTGGTCTTTATGTCGTCGATCGATGCCCCGGATGCGCCAAGAAAAACAGGCAGAAGCTCGTCATTCGCAATCAGCCAGCCCAGCGCTTCCAAAGCCACAACTTGCGATTGTTCCGCACTGAGCGGTGTCATGCCGATACCTCAAAATTCAAGATAAACCATCAAGGTTTCCTTAACCCTTCTGATCAAAGACTGACGCCAATTCAAACGATTTGAACAAGGCGTGTCACGAATGGCTGGACGGATCCTTCTTATCGAAGCGCTCAGCTCGCATCGCATCCTCCTGACGGCGGCCCTGAAGCGTGCGCGCTACAACGTCACGGCAGTCGCAACAGGTCGCGCAGCTTTGAAGGAAGTTGCCGAAAACGCCCCTGACATCATCGTCCTCGGGGCGGTGCCGGATGACACCGGACAATTGGCCGACGCGCTGACCAAGGCGCACGCCGTTGGAGAAACCCCGCTTCTTGTGCTGGACAACGACGCGACGCCCTCTCGGCGTCTTGCCGCGATGCGCTCCGGTGCACGCGATCTTCTACGCCGTCCCACACCAGAACGCCTGCTTCTGGCGCATGTTCGGCAATTGATGCGGGAAGGCGAAACGCTGCGCGAACTGGCGCTGCGCCGGCAGGCGGCGATGAGCTTTGGCATGTCGGAAACGCCGGGAGAATTTGCGCACCAACGCGACGTGGTCTTCGTCAGTTTCGGCCGTCCCCTGCCCGCCGCCATATCCGAACCCATACCATCCGTCCGCACGATCACGGCGGATCAGGCGCTTGACATCAGCGACCCTGCCACGGCACCCGCCGCCTATATCCTCGATGCCAGCGGGCCTGTGCCGGACGATGCGCTGTCTCTCTTGCCGGAACTGCGCGCCCGCGCCCATTCCCGCCACGCCGCCATGCTGGTGATCCATGCGCCAGACGATATCGAAAGCGCGATCAACGCGTTGAACATCGGCGCAGGCGATCTGATGCCCTCTGACGGCACAGCGTCCGAGTTGGGCTTGCGGATTGCCAAGCTGCTGCGTCGGAAGGCCGATCAAGACGCTCTTCGGCGCTCCACAGAAGCAAGCTTGCGGCTTGCTGTTACTGACCCCCTGACCGGGCTCTACAATCGACGATATGCCGACGCCTACCTCAGCGATGCCCTGGTCCGCGCCAAGGTGGCGTCCGTGCCATTCGCCGTCCTCGTCATCGACATCGACCACTTCAAGGCCGTGAACGACACCCATGGCCATTCGGCCGGCGACAGCGTTCTGGTTGAGGTCGCACACCGCATCCGGGGCAACCTGCGCGGCAGCGACATGATTGCGCGCATGGGCGGTGAAGAGTTTCTGGTGATTATGACCGAAACCGACCCCGATCGCGCAGGCCCGGCTGCGGATCGGTTGCGGGCCTTGGTTTGCGACACACCCGTTCTGACGGATCGCGGGCGCATCAACGTCAGCGTCAGCATTGGCGTCGCCTTGGCCAATCCGGCACAGGAACTTCCGGAAGCCAGACAGATCGTGGCGGATGCCGACGCGGCCCTCTACCGGGCCAAGAACGCTGGCCGAAATCGCATTGAACTGACGGTTGCCGTCGCTCAGCGCTTACGGGACGGACCCCGCTTCAATTCCTCTTCCAGACGTTCTGCATAAGTCGCCCTGTCCTCGGGCGTCATGGCGTCCAAACGCTCCAACAACAGGCGTTCGCCGATCTCCTGACGCTCTTTGATGCTGCCCCGCTGTTCCTCCAAAACCGCGCGTACGGCGGCGGGATCATAGGGCTCTGCCCGGATTGCATCGACCAAACGCTCGAACCGCGCCCGAAGCGCGCGGCGGTTTTCACGCAGGCCGTCGCGCTCCTCCCGCGCGGACCGCACAAGCGCCACACGGTCCATCGGTGCCAATGCGCGTACAAACGGTTCAAGCCCAAGGGACCGCGCAGTCCGGTTGACGTCATCTGGCGTCCGCCCCGGCCCTTTGGACACCATCCAACCCGCCACAATGCCGACGACCAACAGGTTCAAGGCAAGCGATAGGCCCAGCAAAAGCCGCAACCAGATCCGGGACTTCGGTTTTGTTGCTTCCGTCGTCATGCCGACTACTCCAACGCCAGAACATCTGATCCGTAGCTCGGGATCAGGGACGAGACATCTGAACTTATGCCGAACAGATCTGCGCCGGGCAGGTCCATGGTCTCGGGCAATGCCACACCGATCCAGACCCCGGTCGCCGCCGTCGATGCCAAGGCTGCAAAGCCGCCCCAAACCTCGAACCGCCGCCAGAAATCGCCAAGTGCGGACTTGGGCTCCGGGACGTGTTCGCGCACCGGAACATGGCTTTCCACGTCAGACATCAGACGCGCCATGAATTCTGCCTTGGGCGCCGGGGTCGAAGCCCGTGACGCCGCGAACAGGCGTTCAACCGCGATATCGTCTCTTTCGTCAGTCATCTTCATATCCTAGCTCTGCCCGTCGCCCTTTTAGAAGGGCCGCAAGCGCTCTCTTTCCCCGTGCCGTCAGACTTTCGACGGCTTCCACACTCAAATCCAAGATCTCGGCGATCTCCGGGTTCGATAGACCATCGAGGTGCCTGAGCCGAACCGCTTGGGCCTGCCTCTCAGGCAAGGTCGCCAGCGCGGCGTCCAACGCTTCGATCCGCGCGGTGTCGGTCATGGCGTCGACCGCGCTTTGCAGGTCCGACTCCGGTTCCGCGATGCTGTCCAGATCCACCGATCTGCCACGCTTGCGCAGACGGTCGGTGCACAAGTTCGTTGCCACCCGCCACGCCCATGTCAGAACCTTCGCCTCGCCCTGACGCCACTCCGGCGCGATCTTCCAAAGCCGGATCAGCGTTTCTTGGACGACATCCTCGGCTTCGGCCTCGGACCCGAGTGTCCGAAAGGCGTGCGCAAAAAGCGGTGGCGCCAATCGCGAGACGAGTTCCTGGCCAGACGCGCTATCGCCATTGGCGAAAGCAACAAGAAGCGCCGCATCCGGAGTTGCGTCGCCACGTGCGTCAGCTGTGCTGGCGTCAGGTCTCATACTCTGATGGCAATACGCGTCCATGACCGTCGTCGCAATGTGGGCGCAACCCCGCTGGGGGGCGACAGGGTTGCGCCCGGGACCGGATTACCGGTTCTTTTTGCCTTTCCGGCCACCACGCTCTGCCATGCGCTCTTGCGCAGCCTCGAACTCCTCGGCGCTGATGCCGCCAGAGTTGTCGGTGTCAAAACGCTCGATCATGCGGCCCATGCGCTCACCGCCACCGCGGCGTCCGGTGTTCTCCAGAACGTCGCGCGACAGGGCGCCGTCGCCGTCTGCATCTAGCCGAGAGAACATGCGCTCTGCACGCTCTTCCGACTGGGCTGCGGCATGTGCCTTGAACTCTTCAAGCGTCACAGAGCCGTCGCCATCGGCATCAATATCTGCAAAACGATTTGCCCGGAGCGCTTCAAGATCCGTGGTCGTGATTTCACCCGAACCATCAACATCCAGCGTCGCGAAATCCGGGCGCTCGCCCATTCCTCCGCGTGCATCCGCTGCGGCTGCAAAGCCCATGACAATCGCCAGTGCAGTTGCTGTAATCTTCCAAGTCGTCATTTGGTCATTTCCTTTTTTTCGGTCCTGCCCGATGGCCTCTCTTGCCGTCGGTCACCCCCTCAAACGGGAGGGGGCGCGGTTTCCGTCGAATTTTTTTCGTGCAGTGGATCGCGACATCCCGACGCAAGGGCATTTCGTCAGCTTTCGCATCCCGCGGCCGGAGGGGTAGAGAAAGCTTCAATCCAAGGAATGGTTATGATGTACGACGGTATCGAGACGAGCAGTGAAGCCGCGCCCCAGATTGAGGAGCGAAGCGCGAAGCAAGCCATGCTGCGCGGTTGGCGGCGGCGTTGCCCGAATTGCGGCAAAGGCCCGATGCTGAAAAGCTATCTGACCGTGCGCGACAGCTGCACGGTGTGCCATCAGACGTTGTCGCACCATCGTGCAGATGACGGACCCGCCTACCTGACCATTCTGATCGTTGGGCACCTGATGGCTCCGATTATGATCTGGGCGTATACAGAGTATCGGCCTGACCCATTGGTGCTGGCATCGGTGTTCACGATTGGCTGTGTGGCGCTGTCGCTTTATCTCCTGCCGCGCCTCAAGGGGTTGATCGTCGGGCTGCAATGGGCGAAGCGCATGTATGGCTTCGACGACGACACCCCCGGTTCCGATACGTGACGCTGTCACACTCATCCTGATCCGAGATCGCGAAACAGAACCCGCCGTCCTCATGGGACAGCGCGGCAAAGGCGCGATCTTCATGCCGAACAAGATGGTTTTCCCCGGCGGCGCAGTCGATGACGGGGATTCAAACGTCTCTCTCGCCAGAGGGCTCTCAAGGCACTGCACTGATAAACTGAGCCGACAAAGCGCAAGATCGCCAGAAACCTTGGCCGCAACGGCCATTCGGGAACTTTGGGAAGAAACCGGCGCCGTTCTGGGTGAACGCGCAACTTGGGTGGCGCCCAATCCAGATTGGGATGCCTTTGCCGCCACGGGGCACCAACCCTCCGCCGCCGGTCTGTCCTTCGTCTTCCGCGCTGTAACTCCGCCAGGGCGGCCGCGCCGCTTTGATGCGCGCTTCCTTCTGGGCGATGCCGGCACTCTGGCGAGCGATCCCGACGCGATCCCGGATGCCACGGAAGAATTGTCTCATCTCAGATGGGTGCCGTTGTCCGATGCTGAAAACCTTGATCTGGCGTTCATCACACGATTGGTTCTGGCCGAAGTCGCATCACGGCTGCCAAGCTTGTCCCCGCCGGAAGCCGTGCCTTTTGTCCTGAATGACAGCCTGAAAAGCGAGGTTCAGTGGCTCTGACCCACCAGAACCAAAGCCAGGATTGACGCCACCAGCAGGATCATTCCGATCCCTTCGCGGCCGCCCACTCGCTCTCGAAACCAGATCGCGCCGACGAGGACGGAAAAGATCAGTTCCACCTGCCCAACGGCAAAGACATAGGCCGCCGACTTGAGCGAGAACGCCGCAAACCAGCACCAGCTTCCGATCAGCGAGAATAGACCAACCAAGACAGACGTGCGCCACGACTGAAGCGTCAGTGCGATCTGCGCCCGCTCTCGTGCCATCAGGTACAGGCCAACGCCCACCGTTTGCGACGCCGTGACGAGGGCCAGTGTAATGCCCGAGATGAAAAGCGTGTCAGAGCCCGCGATTTCCAGCGTCGCGCCCCGGTAGCCCACGGCGGAGAGGGCAAAGAAGAGACCGGAGAGAAGGCCAAGCGCAGCCCCCCGGTTAAAGATGCTGCCGCCTTCTGGTGGGTCAGACAGGAACAGAACCCCCACAAAACCAAGCGCAAGCGCGGCCGCGCCCGTGGCCGAAATCGCATCGCCCAGGATGATGAAACCCACCAACGCCGTAATCATCACTTCGGTCTTCTTGAAGGTGATCCCGACGGCGAAGGCACGCCGCTTGAACAGTGCGACCGTTGATACCGTGGCGAGGACCTGCGCTGCACCACCACCCAGTGCGAAAAGCCAGAAACGGGCCGACAGGTCCGGAAAGGCAATTCCGCGTTGGGACATGTAGACCCAGATCAGAACAGCCACCAAAGGCGCAGAGAACAGAAACCGCGACCACGTTGCCGCCATGGGGGACAGCGCGCCGCCGACAAGTGCCTTTTGAAGCGCAAATCTGACGGTCTGCGCCGCCGCTGCCGCAACTGAAAGCCAGATCCAAAGCTCCATGAACGCCTCGGCTTAGCCTTCGGCGCGGATTTGACCCGTCCAGCGCCGCAAGTTGATGACACCGGATTGCTCACCCGGGCCTTTCGTGTCCTCAAGGCCCATCTGCGCCGCAATCGCGGAAAGCGTCAGGCGCGCATCATCGCGCACGGTGTCGTCATTGCGATCCGTCACGCCCAGAACCAGCCCGCTTTCATCGCCTTCGTTGACTTGGACGACCAGTCCCGGCCGGATTGCGCAGCCTTGGATTTCTTCGACGTCGAAGTCTCGGCTGGTCGCTGCGACGATGGCCGTCTTGGGACCTGCCGCCTGCGCGCGGGCAATCACCATTTGCAGAAGCTCCAGACGCTCTGGCAAATTCACCATTATCCAGTCCGCGCCCGCCACCGCATCGGAAATCCGGTCGCGCCGCGACCAATCACCCGAAAGCGGTATCGCGCCTTCCGCTGCTGGCAAAGGATCGAACAGGCGCACTTCCCATCCCAAGCGGTGAAAGCGTCTTGCCCATCGTCCGCCGCGCGCGCCTGCGCCCAGAATTGCAACTCTGCGCGTCATGGCGCCCCCTCTGCACCGAAGACCAGTGCCGATGTGTCGTAACCGTTGAATTCAAGCACTTGCAGCGCCGCTTTCAGTTTATCATCCCGGATCGGCAACTCCCGCGACAGGATCCAGCCGGCCCGCCCCGACGGCACGCCTACAACAGCCGTCTGGTAGCTGTCGTCAGCCCAAAGGACCCAGTAATCCGCCGCGAAAGGCACGCCCTTCAGCCGTACTTTCAGGCGTCCCGGACCAACGACCTCGGCCGTGCCCGTGATACGCTCCGCCGTGCCGTCCAACGTCAGGCAGGTATTTTCCACCGACACGACGCCATCAATCGGCGGTCCATATGTGGCCGCCGTCGCCACGCAATCCGATTGAAACGGCACCGGAAAGCGTGCCGCTTCCTCCCAACGCCCGGCATAAGCGTCGGCATCAAAGGCCGCGAGGGACGTCATGCGCACGTCCGTGTCACGGTATTCGGGCAAAACGACCGAGCACGCGGCGAGGCCCAGAAAGCCAAGAGAGATGGCCAGCCGCTTCATTCCACGCACACCGTGGCGCGGAGGCCTCCGTTGGTCAGAACTTCATGGCACCCAATGAAGGGATCGACCGGCGCGCACGTCCTGGACCGGGCAAGACAAAGTCCCTGACAATCCGTTCCGCGGGTGCAGGATTTGCCGCTATCGCGCATGGGTGTGTAGCAGACGAAGGTGCCGCCGGGACCGCCACGCCCCCACTGTCCGCCGTCCTTCTGACACTCCGCTTTTTGCGTAGCTAGAAGGACTTCACCGAACTCGCCACCCTCGAAGCCAACGTTAATCGGCTCGGGTCCGTCGTCCTGGCATGCGACCAGAATAACGAAGGAAAGAATGGCGATGAAAGCGCGACTGAGCGCGGGCATCCTGTCCTCCCTCTTGCCCGATTTTGACGCACACTAGGAGCAGGCCCGCCCGCCGTTCAAGCAGCACCGCACCTAGTAGGGGATTGGGTAGTCCTGGTGTGCTTTCCTGACCTCATTCAGCACGTCATCCGACAGTTTCACGGGTCGCGCAGCAAATGCGACTTCCAGTTGTTCGAATGTCGTTGCCCCGAAAATTGGGATGGTCGGGAAAGGACGCGTGCGGGTCCATGCCAGAGCCAGATGCGTAGGGTCGATTCCGTGCCGCTTCGCGATATCCAGATATGCGTCGACGGCGTTGAAGACGGCCTCGGTCTTGCGTCCGCCCATCTCGGCATTGAGCGACATCCGCGACCCTTCCGGCACCGCACCGTTTTGATACTTTCCAGTCAGGAAGCCAGCGGCCAGCGGAGAGAACGCCAGAAGCGTGATGCCCTCGGCGGTCGAAACTTCAGCCATATCCAAATCATAGTGACGGCAAAGCAGCGAATATTCATTCTGCATGGTCGACACCGCTGGCCCACCCGTGGCCTCGGCCGCCGCCTGCCATGCCATCGTGCCCCATGCCGTGTCATTCGACAGGCCGAAGGCGCGAATTTTGCCGGCATCAACCTGATCTTTCAGCACACCCATGGTGTCCGCCATCCGCTGACGCTCCATCGCCGGATCAATACCGCTGGGGTCAAACGTCCAGTTCTGGCGGAAGTGGTAGTGCGGGCGATTGGGCCAGTGGAACTGGTAGACATCGATGTAGTCGGTCTGAAGCCGACGAAGGGACCCCTCCAGCGTCTCGACAATGGTCGATGGCTCAATGGGTTGGCGGTCACGCACCATATCGCTGCGACCGGTGTGCTTGGTTGCGACCACCCATTCCGCGCGCCGCCCCGTTTTCTGAAACCAGTTGCCGATGATTTCCTCTGTCCGGCCAATGGTTTCGCGGCGGACGGGGTTCACCGGATACATCTCCGCCGTGTCCAGAAAATCGACGCCTTGATCCAAGCTGTAGTCCAGCTGCCGATGCGCATCGGGCTCGGGCGTTTGCACGCCGTAGGTCATCGTCCCAAGGCAGTAATCCGCAACCTCGATATCGGTGTGTCCCAGCTTGAGGCGATCCATATGCATTCTCCAAAATCATCAGCCTTTGAAGGGATAGCTGTCATGCGCCCGGTGACAAGGTGAATGACGGAGCGGGATAGATTTTCTCTTGAGAACAAATCAGGAACAAACTACCATTCCCGTCATGCCACCCAATGTTGCCCACCTGCTCACGCGCCAATCCCATCGTCGGCCGGACACACCAAAGGTCACCTTCGCGGGCGATCTGGGATTGGACCTGTCGCGCACACATGAACTTTGCGGCACAGCCAGGCGCACTCTGGCCCTGACCATTGCGCGCGCGACCACGGGACCTGTGCTCTGGATCCGACCCGACTGGACGGCAGAGCGGTTGAACCCCGACGCCATGCGCCGCTTTGTCGACCCCTCTCGCCTGCTTTTCCTCGATGCCCGGCGGGCCGAAGACCTGCTTTGGTCCATGGAAGAGGTTTTGAGATCCGGGCAAATCGCCCTGACGATTGCCGATTTGCCCGCGCCGCCGGGGCTGACCGCCGTTCGCCGCTTGCATCTGGCCGCCGAAACCGGCGCCACCGAGGGGCCGCTCGCCCCACTCGGGGTGCTTCTGACACCGGGTGATGGCGGCGCCCCGGGGGTTGAGACACGCTGGGGCATGACCCCGGATCATGGCACCGGCGGATTAGAGGCGTGGCGGCTTGAACGTCTGCGCGCCCGCAGCGCACCGCCCAAAAGCTGGCGCATGGAATGGGACAGCGACGGGCCGAAACTGGCAGCCTGAGAACAGGCGCTCAGACCAATCCCAACTCTGCGTCCGTGGCCCGCGTCGCGTATTTGTCCTTGGGAGGCATCGGACGCCCCCGCCAATCGGGATCGAAGACAAACGAAGACTTCTGTCGCCCTTCGACCAGCGCCCCGTTCCCCGCGCCCAAGGCGTAGTCATAATAAAGCTTCACGATCTCATCGAAGCTGACCTGCCCAACCAAGGGGTGCGCCAGACACGCCTCGCGCCAGCGCCGCACGCGCGCAAATTCATCCGTCTCGGGCAAGGCGAAATCTTCGTAGTAGTCCAAGAACCAGAAGCGCTGGAAAAACGGGGTGAACACCGCCTCGGCCCAGCCGAATTCGTCAAAGACGAACGTGTCACCCGGCGCATAGCCGCGAAGCAACGCGTCCAGCGCTTTGTATTCATTCAGCATCTTATCGCGGAGCGTGGCGCGGGCCTCCTGATCCTGGTTCATGACCATGATGTAGCCAGCCATGCCAAAACTGCCCTCACGCTGCACGATCAGGCTTTCCAACGCATGCTCATGCGGGTCTTCGCGGCGGATGCGGGGGCCGGGCAAGGCCTCATCGGCAAAGCGCAGGATCACGCGGCTTTCCTTGATCGGCGTCAGGTCGCCCACCTCCATCACCGGCAAGGCGGTCGTGCCACGGCTGAGCTTCAGAAGCTCCGGATCGCGCGGCTTGGTGATGTCGACGACATTAAAGGAAACCGCATCGACAGCGCCCTTCAGCGCCAGAAGGATTTCAACGCGTTGCGAGAACGGACAGACGGGAATGTGATGGATGACATAGCGCATGCGCCCACTCCCTCACAAATAATGGCTCCGATCAAGCTGCCTCTTCCAGCGCCAGCGGTCCGGGCTCTTCCCGGATCGGCATATGGATGACCGCGGCAAGGATGCCAAGCGCCACCGCCGCCCACCACATCGGCGTATAGTCCCCGGTCAGATCATAGATCCACCCGCCCAGCCAAGCGCCGATGAAGCTGCCGGTCTGGTGGCTGAGAAAGACCAACCCTGCGAGCGTTGAGAGGAACTTCACGCCTTGGGTCTGCGCCACAAGACCCATCGTCAATGGAACGGTCGACAGCCAAAGCACCCCCATCACGGCCGAGAAGACCAGAACCGACATCTCGGTGACCGGGAAAAGGACAAAGACTGCGATGACCGCCGCGCGGGCCAGATAGATAAGCGTCAACGCATTGCGCTTGGAATACGCCTGACCGACCCAGCCCGATCCAAAAGATCCGGCAATATTGAACAGCCCGATCAGCGCCAGCGACCAGCCCCCGACCCACGCGGCAAGACCAACATCGCCGATATAGGCCGGAAGGTGGGTTTGAATGAACGAAACGTGGAACCCGCAAACGAAAAAGCCGAAGAACAGGCAAAGATAGCTTTGCTCCCGGAATGCCACGCCGATC
The DNA here is from genome assembly GCA_964566835.1 of uncultured Rhodobacterales bacterium. Classification (GTDB taxonomy): domain Bacteria; phylum Pseudomonadota; class Alphaproteobacteria; order Rhodobacterales; family Rhodobacteraceae; genus CAZMKY01. The sequence goes on along the minus strand of CAZMKY010000071.1, from coordinate 2,248 downwards.
ACGCGAGCGAAATCGCTGCCACCAGAGCCGGCGGCCGTCGGCTTTGAGACACGGGCAATGACGAAAAGAAACGGGAAGATCAGGGCAAAGCTGAACCCGATCCAGAGGATCGCGTTTGACCAGCCAAGGCCGGAAATCATCGTCGTAGCTGTGGGCGCGGCGACAAACATGCCAAGCGATGCAGCCGCGGTGCCAAGACCAAGGATAAAGCTTCGCCGTTCGGGTGAGACGATCTTTCCAAGGGCGCCAATCACGATCGGAAAGGATGCCGCGCCCGTTCCAGCGCCAACGAGGATACCGGTCAGAACGAACAGCGTCGGGTCCGTCGTCAGACCGCGCAGGACAAAACCCAGCCCGGCCAAAAAGGCACCCACGGCCAGAACCCGCGCCGTGCCAAAGCGGTCGGCGATCGCGCCAGCGACAGGTTGCGAGAAGCCCCAGACCAAGGCCTGAACGGCGACGGACAGGGAAAAGACCTCCCGTCCCCAACCCAAATCGGCCGACATGGGCTTCAGGAAAACACCGAAGGTTGCCGAAAACCCAAACCCAAGGAAAGCAATCATGCAACCGCCAAAGATGGCCCAATTCAATTGGTTGCGCTGGACATCCTCCATGGTTTCGACCCTCCCTGAATTCCCAATTCTGATTGCGCCATAGAAACACCCAGCGACCGAGGCCTGTCCAATGAAAAGATTTGACCTGACGCGTCAGCAATTCTGATCCGTCCGGAAATCGCACAGGCGATAAAATCGACGCCGAATTTGTCGAAAACGGACGCGCAGCACCCAGCCCAAGGGTCAATCAACGGCCCTGTTATGCGCCTGTTGATTTCATTCGCCGCCCTCTTCTTGTCCGTCGTCCTGTTGCAGCTTGGGTCGGGTGGCATCGCGCCGCTTGATGCGATTTCCGGATTGGGCCTTGGCTTCAGCACGGCAGAGGTCGGCTTTCTCGGGTCCGCGCATTTCATTGGCTTCTTCATTGGCTGCTGGTGGGCGCCACGGTTGATGGGGAATGTCGGGCATTCCCGCGCGTTTGCCGCGTTCACCGCCTTGGGCACCATCGGCATCCTCAGCCACATGATCTTCATAGATCCGCTGGCCTGGGCAGTCTTGCGCGTCATGTCCGGCATGTGCATCGCCGGGTCCTACACCGTGGTCGAAAGCTGGCTTCAGGCGAAGGTCACGAACGAGACGCGCGGGCGCGCCATGGGGGTCTACCGGGTCGTCGATATTGGCGGCAGCTTCGCGGCGCAGTTGATGATCGGTGTGTTGGAGCCGGGCAGCTATGTCTCCTACAACCTTCTGGCGCTTCTCTGCTGCGCGGCCCTTGTGCCCCTGGTGCTGACCCGCATACCGCAACCGCCGACCCCCGATGCGCCCCGGCTTCGCCCGGCCTTGGCCTGGCGACGCTCCCCCTTGGCGGCGATGGCCGTGGTCGTCTCGGGCCTGACCGCCGCCGCGTTCCGCATGGTGGGCCCCATCTATGGTGTGGAAGTCGGGCTTTCGACGGACCAGATCGCCTTGTTCCTTGCCGCCTTCGTCCTCGGCGGTGCAGTGGCGCAATATCCGGCGGGCTGGCTGGCAGACCGGCGGGACCGGCGGAGCGTGATGATCTGGTTCTCCGCCGCAGCTGTCGTTGCCTCTGCCATCACTGTCGCCTTGGCGAGCGCTGGGACAGCAGCAGTCCTGATCTCGGCCAGTCTGTTCGGGCTGGCCACCTTCCCGATCTATTCCGTCGCCGCCGCACACGCCCACGACTTTGCCAGCGATGACGAACGGGTCGAACTCTCGGCTTCCCTGATGTTCCTCTACGCCCTGGGCGCCATCGCATCGCCATACGTCGTCTCTGGCCTTATCGAGGCTTATGGCCCTTCCGCGATGTTCTACTTCGTCTCGGTCTTCCACATTTTGCTGATCGCCGCCGGCATCTGGCGGATGCGTGTACGCCGCGCGAAGACGCAGACGCGCTACACCTACGCACCGCGCACGTCGTTCCTGATCGGTCGCCTGACGAAACAGGACCGGTCTTGAGAGGGCCTCACGGTTTCGGGGACGGATTGTTAGAAGAGCGAACGTCAAGGTTGAGCCCATTCCTACATCGCAAAGGAGCTCAACGTGACTTTCGACGACAGCCAAGCTAGCGTTCGGCATGTCTAAGTTGCGAAGCAAAGCTGCAGTGACCATTGCCGGACCGCTGCTTGGTTATTGCACCTACTATTTCGAGGGGCCTTGGTGGCTCTATCTAAGTG
>CAZMKY010000070.1:0-6780 GCA_964566835.1 uncultured Rhodobacterales bacterium | reverse complement strand
GCCATGCCGCCCGGATCATCTTGGATGAGTTCCGCCGTGCAGCTCGCGCCCACGATAATTGCCTCGGGCTGGAAGCGCTCATAGGCCTCAAGGCAGGCCGTCTTGAAGAGATCGGCCGTATCCGAGCCCAGATCGCGGGCCTGAAACGTCGTGTAAGTGACAGGCGGACGCTGGCCGCGCCTTTCGATCATCGTGAACAAGAGGTCGGCATAGGTATCGCCCTGTGGTGCATGCAGGACGAAGTGCAACTTCTCCATCCCCGTCGCGACGCGCATCGCACCGACATGCGGCGGGCCTTCATATGTCCAGACCGAAAGCTTCATTCGGCTGCCGTGGCAGAGGGGGCGATCTGCCCCCTCGCCCCTTCAGGTCTCACCCCCGAAGATATTTCGGGACCGGTGATGTGCGGATGGTGCTTTAGAAGCGATTTCCGTCGCAGAGGACGGGCGAAGAGCTCGGCCAGATCGCCGGCTTGTTCGTAGAAATGGACCGGAGTGAAGACCAGCTCGATCGCCCATTTGGTCGTCAAGCCTTCTGCTTCAAGTGGATTGGCCAACCCGAGGCCGCAAACCGTCAGATCCGGCCGCGCGGCGCGGGCTCGGTCCAATTGCCGGTCCACGTCCTGACCTTCCGACAGCTGCGGCCCGGCTTCGATCAGATCCAGATCCGGTCCGACGAGGCCCTTATGCAGGAAAGGCGTCCCGATCTCGACGGCTTCCATTCCGCATTCCCGCGTCAGGAACCGAGCTAGAGGGACCTCCAGCTGACTGTCTGGGAAGAAGAAAATCTTCTTGCCGTCCAGAGTCTCGCGCTGACGGGCGATGGCCTTCGCAGCACGTGCGCGGGGCGCTGCAGTCACCCGCTCCACCACGTCTGACGAAATCCCGAAACGCTCCGCAATGGCCGCTAACCAGGCGGTGGTGCCGTGTTCGCCGAAAGGGAACGGTGACGCGATGTGAGACGCCCCTCGACGGTCTAATGCCGCCGACGTATCCCCAAGAAAGGGTTGGGTCAGAGCATACTGCGTATTCGGCCCGATCGCCGGGAGATCGCTCGACCGTCGCGATGGCAATACGCGGACAACGTCGATGCCGATGCCCTCCAAAAGCGTGTGCATCTGGTCTTCGACGACATCAGGCAAAGCACCCACGACCAAAAGTTCGCGTGCATCTGTGTTCGGCAGAGCGGGAACCAAACTGGCAAGGCAGGCATCTTCGCCCTGGGTGAAGGTCGTCTCAATGCCGCTGCCGGAGTAATTCAGGACCCGGACGTTCGGGGCATGGAGAACGCTCAACCGCTCAGCCGCGCGCTCCAGATCCAACTTGATCACTTCCGACGGACAGGACCCGACAAGGAACAGCTGCCGGATGTCAGGACGCCTTTGGAGAAGCTTTGCAACCTCACGGTCAAGCTCCTCGTGTGCGTCCGCCATCCCTGCGAGATCCGATTCTTCGAGAATCGCTGTGCCGAATCGAGGCTCCGCAAAGATCATCACGCCAGCCGCTGATTGCAGAAGATGCGCACATGTCCGTGATCCGACGACCAGAAAAAATGCGTCCTGCATCTTACGATGAAGCCATATGATCCCGGTCAACCCGCAGAAGACCTCGCGCTGGCCACGCTCTTTCAGAACCGGGGCGTCTCGACACCCCTGACCGGATGGTGCTTGGGTCATGCCGGAACCTCACGTCGCGCCATGCGCAATTTCCACAAAAATTGAGCTGCATTCACCACGTAGGCGAGGTACGCCAAGAGCGCGATTGTCATCTCGGTCGCCGGGGCGAAACCGCCGTCCCAAAGCATCCAAATGTACAGTGTATGAAGGGCGATCACGCCGAAACTCACGACGTCTTCCCAGAAAAATGCGGGTGCAAAAAGCCACTGTCCGAAGACGTCTTTTTCCCAGATCGCGCCGGTGATCATGATTGTGTAGAGAACCGCAGTCTTGGCCACGATCGACAGGGTTGCGAGGGTGTAACCTTCGCCTGACACCAAGAAGCGGATGACCAACGCGAGCGAGATGAGAAAAACCAAAAACTGGACAGGTGCCAGCACCCCCTGGACGATTGTCCAGACAGATGCATCGCGGCGGGCGCGTTCGGCCTCTGTATAGAGCCGCTGGGTCCGGTCGCTAGACCTGACACTCTCGGCCATCCCTGTCCTCCCGGTGTTGGGTGCCTTCAAAAAGTAGTCAGTCGAACTCCAAAGTGTCAATTCTAATTTACACGGTGGAGTCGGCAAATCTGACAGTTTGACGGGATTTTGGTGTAGGCGCGCAGTTGCGGTATTTTTCCAAGTATTCACGGGGGATTTGACATCGGCGCCGCAGCGCTTTGCCGCGTCGCGGATTGCACAATGTCAATTCGCTTTGACATGGGGACTGCAGAGATGGACAATGGCCTCAAGAGAACAAGCTGAGTCGCGGCGATTGTCCAAATGCGCCGGTCGGCCTGTTCACGGGAGCGGTGATGACCGACGGCCCAGAAAGAGCCCGCCATGGGCGAACGCATGATCGCGACAAGCCGGTCGAGACCCTAGCGTCTCGAGCGCTGAACAAGCTCGCCCTCATGAAGGCCGAAGCGCGTGTCAAGATCGAGGACCGCTTGGCGGAAATGTTGCGCGCCGCCGTATTGTCAAACAATCCTGCCGATCGCGACAACGCCATCACGGCACTTCGCGAAAGCGGCTGCCCCGACGAGGCCATTGTCGACACCTACATTCCGCATGTCGCCCGCCTTCTTGGCGAAGACTGGTGTCGGGATGATATCGGCTTCGCCGACACCTCTATCGGTGCATCAAGACTGCAGTCGCTGCTGCGCGATCTCACACCGGACCCACGCTCAGTGGTGGGCAGTGCAACCGACATGTCCGGCGTCGCCGTCGTGGTCTTGTCGGACGACAACCACACGCTTGGCGCGATGGTCCTGACCCATCAATTGCGGCGCATGGGCGTCTCAGTTCGCGTGCTTGTCGGCGCGCCGGCAGACGAAGCTTTGAAAGAGATCGTGTCAGACAGATATGATGCGGTTTTCATCTCGTCTTCGCGCACCGAGACACTTGGCAAGCTGAAGAAATTCATCGAAAGTGTGAAAAGGCAAACACGACAAGAAATTCCCGTCGTCTTGGGTGGACGGGTGATAGAATTCTTAAATGACGTCAGAGCAGAAGCCGGAGCAGACTACGCCACGTCCAGTGCAGAGGAGGCGGTTCGACTATGCGGTCTGATCGCCCGCAAGCACGCTTCCTCGCGGAGCAAGACCTAGATGGTGTGCGTCGGACATCAGAAGGGGCAGCGCACATGACGTCGCGCGGCACCAGATATTGGAGCAGCGGCTCCATCCCGCTGATTGCGCCCGATGTTCTGGGTGAAATCATTGCGACGGCGGCCGACATTGCGATCGTCATTTCCGAGCAAGGCGAAATCCTCAGTGTGATTGTCAATCCCGAGCATCCCGGCTTTGGCAATCTCGACGGCTGGCAGGGTCGCGACGTCCGCGAAACGCTGACATCCGAAAGTCAGGAAAAGATCGATACGCATCTTGCGCGCTTTGTTGGCGGCGAAGCGGCACCACGCGGGATCGAGTTGAACCACGAAGGCAACGAGCGCCTGAGTTTCCCGATCAGTTATTCGCTGCACGCAATTGGCCCAGATGGCGCCATTCTTATGCTGGGCCGCGATATGCGTCCCGTCGCCGAGATGCAGCAACAGCTTGTCCGCGCGCAAATGGCGTTGGAACGCGACTATGAGGCGCTTCGCGAGTATGACACGCGATTCCGCGTCATCATGGAAGCCAGCCGCGATGCGATGATTTTCGTCAATCAGGCCAGTGGTAAGATCATCGAAGCAAACGGCGTGGCGGCGGCATTGCTGTCGGTCTCGACCGAAGATTTGGTTGGCGCTCAGTTTGCTGGAGAGTTCGATGCGTCGCGCCGTGGAGACCCGGTTGCCGCGTTGGCCACACAGGCCACCTCTGAATCTACCGCTCCTGTCACCCTGACCGCGAAGCATTCGCGCCGGCAGCTGCACGTTCATCCAACGGCCTTCCGCGCGGCCGGTGAGCGCATGATTCTTTGCCGATTGGCCGATGCGTCCGACACCACGCGCGTTCCCGATGACGCCCTGTCCGAAAATCTTGCCGGGCTCTACCAGGAAGGTAGCGATGCCATCGTGTTTACCGATCAGGAAGGCGTTGTGCTGGCGTCAAACGAGGCGTTCCTCAACCTGGTCGACGCGGCACATAGCTCGGCTGTTCGCAAGAAATCCCTTGGCACATTCCTTGCGCGCGGTGCCGTTGACCTGCGTGTGCTCTTGGACAATGCCCGTCGGGTCGGCCAGATGCGCATGTATGCGACCAAGCTGGCCTCCGAATATGGCAGCCAGATCGCCGTGGAGATTTCAGCAACTTGGCTGAACGATCGACCGGACCCCGTGGCCGTTTTCGTCATTCGCGACGCGAGCCGCGCCGATGCCGTGCGCCGCACCGGCGTCACAGCGACCGACGATGGCGTGAAGAGCGTCATGGAATTGGTGGGATCCGCGACATTAAAAGAGATCGTGGCCGAGACCACGGACGTCATCGAGAAGATGTGCATCGAGACCGCTGTTGAGCTGACAAACAACAACCGCGTTGCCGCCGCCGAAATGTTGGGGCTTTCGCGTCAGAGTTTGTATGTAAAGCTGCGGAAATTCGACCTTCTCAGCCGCGACCCCAGCTAAGCAACCCTTGCCCGACTCGCAAATGTAGTGTCAAACTGACAGCATGACTGTCAGTTCAGATTTACACACACCTGACACCCGCCCAAGGCGCGTCCCGACTGTCGGCGCGGCCTTACAAATTTTGCACCCCATCACTTGGTTTCCGCCGATGTGGGCCTACCTCTGCGGCGTTGTCTCGTCAGGCGCCGCACCACTGGAGCGCTGGCCCCTGGTCTTGCTAGGGATCGTTCTGGCTGGACCGATCGTCTGTGGCATGAGCCAAGCGGCGAATGATTGGTGCGACCGTCACGTCGACGCCATCAACGAACCGGATCGACCAATCCCGTCAGGCCGCATGCCAGCGGCTTGGGCCCTGGGCATTGCGGTTGCCATGTCTGTCTTGGCGCTGTGGATCGGCTCGTTTCTGGGGACATGGGGGTTTGGCGCCACTTGCGTGGCCGTGGCCGCAGCTTGGGCCTATTCCGCTTGGCCCTTTCGGCTAAAGCGGTCCGGATGGTGGGGACCTGGCGTCGTCGGGCTTGCTTATGAGACACTGCCATGGATCACCGGCGCCGCCGTGCTGTCAGCAGGCGCACCGCGCATCGAGATCCTGATCACCGCAGTCCTCTATGGCCTTGGTGCGCACGGCATCATGACATTGAATGACTTCAAAGCATTGGAAGGTGATCGCGCGACGGGCCTGCGTTCGCTTCCAGTTACGCTGGGCCCTGACGTTGCCGCAAAGATCGCGACAACAGGCATGATCCTGCCGCAGACGCTCGTGGTTGCGATGCTCGTCATCTGGGGCAAACCAGTGCACGCAGGCGTCGTGACTTTGCTTGTCCTCGCTCAGATCTGGGCCATGCGCATCCTGCTGAAAGATCCTGAGGGCAAAGCGCCTTGGTTCAATGGCACAGGCGTCGCGCTTTATGTCACCGGCATGATGGTTTCCGCCTTTGCACTTCGGGGGATCGCATGACGCTTTCTTGGCCGCGCCTTTTGCAGCTTTGTCTCGTGAATATGGCGATTGGCGGAATGTCCGCGCTGCCGATCAACCTGTTCAATCGTCTGATGACGGTGGAACTTGCACTGCCTGCCCTTTTGCCCGGATTCCTCGTGGCACTTCATTATGGCGTCCAGCTCTCGCGGCCCGTTTGGGGCCACAGAAGCGACGTGGGCGGGAAACGCACGCCTTTCATACTGGGCGGTATGGCGACCTTGGCGCTTGGCATCGTAGCGGCGGCCGCTGCAATCGTTTGGGCCGAGACCAACCTGCAGGCATCGCTTGTTCTGTGCGTTCTGGCGTACATCGCCATCGGACTTGGGATCGGCGCCGCAGGCACATCATTCCTTGCCCTCTTGGCGGCAGCTTCCCCCGACAAGCGGAAGGGCGCATTCGCAACGACAGCTTGGCTGATGTTGATCATCGGGGCCATCGCTATGACGGTTGGTGTCGGCATCGCGATTGAGCCCTATTCTCCGGCACGATTGATGCAAGTCGTTCCGATTGCGATGGCCATCGCCTTTGCCGTGACCTGCCTCGCCGTGATCGGTGTTGAAAAGAGACTGCCGACACCCTCCGCAGTCCACAGGACAACAGAAACCCGTTTCCGGGACGCACTGAACGAGACATGGGAAGATCCGGCGGCGCGGCGCTTCACAGGGTTTGTCTTCCTGTCGATCCTCGCGTTCTTCCTCTCTGAACTGATCTTTGAACCTTTTGCCGGACACGTGCATGGCTTGCCGCCCGAGGACTCGACCAAACTGTCGGGCGGTAAGGACGGCGCGGCGCTTATGGGCATGATACTTGCCGGCGCGCTTTCGACGTTCGGCATTGGCAGCCTGCGCTTCTGGGCAATCGTCGGCTGCCTGATCTCGGCTGCGGGATTGTTCATGCTGGGCGGGGGCTTCGCACTTTTGCCTTCGACGATCACGCTTGGCCTTGGCAACGGCATTTTTGTGGTGGGCGCGATTGGCTCCATGATGCGGCTTGCTGCAGCAGAAGACGGCAGTACGGGCACCCGCATGGGGCTGTTCGGCGCGTCGCAAGCTGTGGCCGCAGGCCTTGCCGGCTTGCTTGCAAC
>CAZMKY010000069.1:0-4276 GCA_964566835.1 uncultured Rhodobacterales bacterium | reverse complement strand
CACTGCCTCGAATATCGCGCACAGGTCGAGACCGAGAACTACGGTGAGTGGGCCGCAAACCAGATCGAAGAAGTCATCTTGCGCGAAGGCCCGGACACGGTCGGTGCGCTCTGCCTAGAGCCGGTAACGGCTGGCGGCGGTGTCATCACTCCGCCCGAGGGCTACTGGGAGCGCGTTCAGGAGATCTGCAAAAAGTACGACGTTCTTTTGCATATCGACGAAGTCGTCTGCGGCGTCGGCCGGACGGGCACGTGGTTCGGCTATCAGCACTTTGGCATCAAGCCGGACTTCGTGACGATGGCGAAAGGTGTGGCCTCTGGTTATGCTGCGATTGCCTGCATGGTCACGACGGAGGAGGTCTTTGACATGTTCAAGTCCGACCCGAATGATCCGATGGATTACTTCCGCGACATCTCGACCTTTGGTGGCTGCACGGCCGGTCCGGCTGCCGCGATCGAGAACATGGCTATCATCGAGGAAGAAGGCCTCCTCGATAACACCACCCAAATGGGCGACCGTTTGCGGGCCAACTTGTCCACTCTGATGGAGAAGCACAGCGTGATCGGCCAGGTGCGCGGCAAAGGCTTGTTCTGCGGTGCTGAACTGGTTGCTGATCGCGCCACGAAAGAGCCAGCGGACGAGAAGAAGGTCCAAGCGGTTGTCGCTGACTGTATGGCGCAAGGCGTGATTATCGGAGCAACGAACCGTTCGATCCCGGGCCACAACAACACGCTGTGTTTCAGCCCTGCACTGATCTCCACAGCCGACGACATTGATGCCATCACCGGTGCCGTCGACGAAGCTCTGGGCCGCGTCTTCAGCTAGGGCACGACCTTCCGTATTGGCGGAAAAATGAGGGCCAGAAGAAGGGACACCTTTCTTCTGGCCTTTCTTGTTGGGATGCGCCCTCTGGACATAAGGTGCGCGCGCGGGATAAGGCCAGTTTATGGCCATTCCTGCGGAAACATTCTTTCTCGATCCCGAATTCGATGGGACCCTGCAAAAGCAGATCCAGTCGATGATTGCGCAAGGCATTCTGGCCGGTCGCTTTCAACCCGGGGAAAAGCTGCCATCCTCGCGAGCATTGGCGCGCCATCTGGGTGTAAGCCGCATCACTGTGACATTGGCCTATACCGAGCTTTTGGCCGACGACTATCTCTCATCCAAGGGGCGGTCGGGCTATTTCGTCTCTCAAACCGCGCCGCGACCGATCACAACCGAAATGCCCCTAAAGCCCGTTTCGGGCATCGATTGGTCCCGTTGGTTGCCGCCAGCACGAAAGCCCAGCTTGGAGAAACCCGAAGACTGGCAGAAGTTTCCCTATCCGTTCATTTATGGGCAGGCCGATCCGAAAGTCTTTGACCATCGCAACTGGCGGCTTTGTGCGCTGCAGGCCTTGGGCCAGCGTGATTTCCACGCGATGACCGCCGACAGCTTTTCGCGCGATGATGCCAAGTTGATCGAATATATCTCTCGTCACTCGTTGCCCCGCCGCGGGATTGCCGCGCGTCCGGAAGAAATTCTCGTCACGCTCGGCGCGCAGAATGCACTCTGGCTGACGGCCGAGATCTTGCTTGGCCGAGGGCGCGTCGCGGCGATGGAGGATCCGGGCTATCCCGGCTTGCGCGATGTGTTGCGCGCGCAAGGTGGACCGGTACACGCCATTCCCGTCGATTCCGGAGGGCTTGTTCCGGAAGCCATCCCAAGTGACACCGATCTTCTGTTCGCGACACCCAGTCACCATGCGCCAACAGCGGCAACACTTGCGCCATCGCGTCGTCAGGCCTTACTTGAGAAAGCCAAGACCGATGACTTCCTGATCGTCGAAGACGACTACGAATTCGAAACCTCGTTTCAGGCGCCGCCGCAGCCGTCTCTTAAGTCACTTGATCGGCACGGGCGGGTTATTCACGTCGGCTCGTTCTCAAAGTCGCTCTTTCCCGGGTTACGGCTTGGATACCTTGTGGGGCCGGAACCTTTCATCTCGGAGGCCCGGACGCGCCGGGCAGCCATGCTACGGCACCCACCGGGTCTGGCGCAGCGGACTTTGGCCTATTTCCTGTCGCTCGGGCATTACGATGCATTGATCCGGCGTCTGGCGCGGGCCCTCGCGCACCGTCGCGAGGTGATCGACGCCGCCATCGATGCCGAAAGCCTCACGCGTGCTCCGGGCTCCGGCAGCGGCGGGTCAAGCCTTTGGATGCAGGCGCCCGAGGGGGTCGACACGGCAGAGTTGGCAGCGGTCCTCCGAGAGCGCGGTGTGCTAATCGAACCCGGCGCGCCATTCTTTGCCGACGCCCATCCGCCCCGAAACTTCTATCGTTTGGCCTATTCATCCATCCCGGCAGAGCGCATACCCGAAGGCATTGCGAAGATCGCTGAAGCGATCGGGCAATGAGGCCACCGAACCTGACCGCCTGGGGCACCGCGACGGACATGCAGCAAGTGCGGGGCGGCGCGCGGAGTGAGGTCTGGGCCTTTCAGATGAACGGGCTTTCTTGGGTCGCACGCAAAAGCCAATTGTCAGACGGACGGCTTCTCTGGATCGAACGCCTTCAAAAGGTCGCCGTTGCCTCAGGGCTGCGTGCAAATCCTATGATCCGCACGAATTCTGGCGCCATCAGTGCCAGCGGCTGGACCGTGCATCCGTTTGTCGAAGGACAGCCGGGCCAAGCGGTCGATCTTCGCCGCCTTCTGCCAAGGATCAAGGCAATGCATCGGCGGACGAAAGCTTGGCGTGACCCCAAGTGCCCTGCCGTGCAAGGGCACGTGGCGGTTCATGGCGATCTTCATCCAGAAAACATTGTCATGGCTGAGGACGGTCCGATCCTATTGGATTGGGACGAAGCTCGGATCGATGACCCCAGCGTTGATATTGCCCCCATACTTGAACCAAACGGACCGTTGCACTTGTCGTTCGAAGTGCGGGCCTGCTGGCGGGCCGAGCCACAGCGCGCGCGCGATCTGGCCCGAAGACTGGGAATGTTTGGATATAAAACACGTGAGGCACTGGACCTAACGAGATGACGTCCGCGTGACTAGGTATCCCGCCAGACACGCGTATTTTGGCAATTCCGTCCAAAAAGGGGACCACCGCATGAAAATGACGACCGAAGAAGCCTTCGTTAAGGTTTTGCAGAAGCATGGCATCAACAATGCCTTTGGCATCATTGGCTCCGCCATGATGCCGATTTCAGATCTGTTCCCCAAAGCCGGGATCAAGTTCTGGGACTGCGCGCACGAAGGGTCTGCTGGCTTCATGGCTGACGGCTACACCCGTGCCACGGGCGAAATGAGCATGATGATCGCGCAGAACGGCCCCGGCATCACCAACTTCGTCACGGCTGTTAAGACCGCTTACTGGAACCACACGCCCGTTCTTCTGGTGACGCCGCAGGCAGCCAACAAGACAATTGGCCAGGGCGGCTTCCAGGAAGTTGAGCAGATGAAGCTCTTCGAAGACATGGTCGCCTATCAGGAAGAAGTGCGCGATCCGACCCGCGTTGCCGAAGTTCTGACCCGCGTCATCTCCAAGGCCAAGCGTCTGTCCGGCCCGACGCAGATCAACATTCCGCGCGATTTCTGGACCCAAGTGGTCGATATCGAAATTCCTGAGCCGATCGAATTCGAAGTGTCGCCGGGTGGTGAAAATTCGGTGGCTGCTGCTGCTGACCTGCTGTCGACGGCCAAAAACCCTGTCATCCTGAACGGCGCAGGCGTTGTCCTGTCGAAAGGTGGCATCGCTGCATCAATGGCTTTGGCCGAACGTCTGGATGCGCCGGTTTGCGTTGGCTACCAGCACAACGACGCTTTCCCGGGTTCGCACCCGCTGTTCGCTGGCCCGCTGGGCTACAACGGGTCCAAGGCTGGCATGCAGCTGATCAAGGAAGCTGACGTCGTCCTGTGCCTCGGCACCCGCTTGAACCCATTCTCCACCTTGCCGGGCTACGGCATGGAGTACTGGCCCGCTGATGCGAAAATCATTCAGGTCGATATCAACGCCGACCGGATCGGTCTGACGAAGAAAGTCTCCGTCGGTATCGTCGGCGACGCCGCAAAAGTCGCACATGGCATTCTGGCAAAGCTTGGCGACACCGCTGGCGATGCAGGCCGCGAAGAGCGTAAGGCGAAGATCGCCCAGACCAAGTCGGCCTGGGCACAGCAGCTTGCTTCCATGGACCACGAAGACGACGATCCGGGCACGACCTGGAACGAGCGTGCCCGTGCTGCCAAGCCGGACTGGATGAGCCCGCGCATGGCGTGGCGTGCGATCCAG